>CAZZWY010000061.1:0-11955 GCA_964657785.1 uncultured Acetobacteraceae bacterium | reverse complement strand
CTGCGCTTTTCGCCTTGATTGGACCCTTTTGGACGGTCTGCTCGGCCACGCCGGAGTCATTCACACCTTCTGAGTCGTCACTGCGACGGTCTGCCGATCGCTTCTCCGGAAACTTCCTCCCCTTTCGCAGGTCACGCGGTGACCGTATCCCATGAAACGTTTCGTCAGTCTCTGCCTCGTTGTCCTTTCGTTCGCGACCGCCGTGTCGGCGCAGACGCCGCAGCCGCCCGAAGTGGCGGCGAAGAGCTATCTGGTCCTCGACCTGACGACGAACCAGACCCTCGCCGAGCGCGAAGCCGATTCGCCCGCGGACCCGGCTTCGCTCACCAAGCTCATGAGCCTCTACGTGGTCTTCACCGCGATCCGTGACAAGAAGCTCAGCCTCGAACAGCGGCTGCCCGTGTCCAAACGGGCGTGGGACGAACGCAAGGCCGGCGGCTCGCTGATGTTCATCGACACGACGATGACGCCGACCGTCGAGGAATTGCTGAAGGGCGAGATCGTTCAATCGGGCAACGACGCGGCGGTGGCGCTCGCCGAAGGCGTCGGCGGGACGCTCGACCAGTTCGTCGGCATGATGAACCGGCAGGCGCAGGCGTTCGGCCTCAAGAACACGACCTTCAAGAACGTCACCGGCCTGACCGAGCCCGGCCACCGCAGCACCGCGCGCGACCTCGCGACGATCGCGACGCACATCATCCGCGACTACCCGGAATTCTTCGCCTACTACTCGATCAAGGACTACAAGTACAACAACATCAACCAGCCGAACCGGAACCTGCTGCTGCGGCGGGACCCGAGCGTCGATGGCCTGAAGACCGGCTACACGGACGCCGCCGGCTATTGCCTGATCGCGACCGCGCAGCGCGAATTCCCGAATCTCGGCGCCGAGGGCAAGGGGCCGGGCAAGCGGCGGATCCTCACGGTCATTCTCAACACCACCTCGATGGAAGCGCGCGCCAACGAGAGCCAGAAGCTGCTGAACTGGGGCTTCCAGGCCTTCGACACGATCCGCCTCTTCGACGACGCCAAACCGATCGTGACGCCGCCTGTCTGGAAGGGCAAGTCGCCCGAGGCCAAGCTGGGTGCGCAGGGCGGGCTCTTCATCAGCGTGCCGAAGGGCGAAGGCGGCAAGCTGCAGACGAAAATCGAACGCAGCGACCCGCTCGTCGCACCGCTCGCCAAGGGTCAGCGCGTCGGCACGATCAAGGTGGCGACGGCCGCGGGCGCGTCGGTCGCGGACGTGCCGCTGGTCGTGCTCGAGCCGGTCGAGCAGTCCGGCATCTTCGGCCGCGCCTGGGATGCGATGCGTCTGTGGATCAAGTGAGCTGAGACAAGTGGAACCGGCTTCGACGACCCGGAACGCGCAGCCCGATCCGGTACCCTTGACCCTGACCCCGGAGCGCGCCATGCCGATCCTGCCCGACACCCTCTGCTATCTCAACGGCGAGTACACCGCCCTGGCCGACGCGAAAGTCTCGGTGCTCGATCGCGGTTTCGTCTTCGGCGACGGCATCTACGAGGTCGTGCCCGCGTACGGGGGCCGCCTGTTCCGGTTCGAGGCCCACATGGCCCGGCTCGAGCGCAGCCTCGGCAAGGTCAGGATCGGGAACCCGCACACCCGCGAGGAGTGGCTCGAGCGCTGCCGGACGCTGATCGCCGCGCTGATCAAGAAGACCGGCGCCGTCGACCAGATCGTCTACCTCCAGATCACCCGCGGCGTTGCGCTTCGCGATCACGTCATGCCGCCGGACGCCTCGCCAACCGTGTTCATGATGTGCAGCCCCATGAAGGCGCCGACCGCCGAGCAACGGCATCGAGGCGTCGCCTGCGTGAGCGCGCGCGACTTTCGCTGGGAGCGCGGCGACATCAAGAGCATCTCGCTGCTCGGCAACGTGCTGGCCCGCCAGATGTCGGCCGACCACGGTGCAATGGAGACCATCATGTTTCGCGATGGCTGGCTGACCGAGGCCGCCGCGAGCAATGTCTGGGTGGTGCAGGAAGGGGCGGTGCTCGGGCCGCCGAAGAGCGAGCACGTGCTGGAAGGCATCCGCTACGAATTGATCCGCGAGCTCTGCGAGGAGGTCGGCGTTGCCTATAACCTGCGCCCCCTCGCGGAGGCTGAGGTCACCGGCGCGGACGAACTTCTGATCAGCTCGGCCACGAAGGAAATCCTGCCCGTGACGCAACTCGACGGCGAGCCGGTCGGCCACGGCGCCTTGCGGGGCCGGCCGGGGCCGGTGTATGCGAAGCTTCACGAGGCGTACCAGCGCGCCAAGGCCGTGCAGTCGATCTGAGCGAGGTGCGCGCATTGAGGTCCGCGCCGCCGCCCCCATGTCCTGTCGCATGACGCCGCCCATGCAAGACATCCCGCCCGAAGCTTCGTTGATCGAGTACCCGTCCAAGTTCCCGATCAAGGTGATGGGCTTGAACGTCGATGGCTTCGTCAACGCGATCACCCGCATCGCCGAGCGTTTCGACCCCAACTTCGATGCGTCGACGGTCGAGCTGCGGCCGAGCCGGGGCGAGAAGTATCTCGGCATCACCGTGACCGTCGAGGCAACGAGCCGCGAGCAGCTCGACGAGCTCTATCGCACGCTCAGCACCCACCCGATGGTCAAGATGGTGCTGTGAGCCGGAAGCCTTTGTGTTGATCCGTGAACTCGGCCGAGTCGACTACGCCGACACGCTTGCGGCGATGCAGGCCTTCAGCGCCTCTCGGGCGGCCGACACGCCGGACGAGCTCTGGCTCTGCGAGCATCCTCCCGTCTACACCCTGGGCCTCGCGGGCCTGGCGGCCCATGTGCTCGACGCCGGCGATGTGCCCGTCGTGCAGACCGACCGGGGCGGTCAGGTGACCTACCACGGCCCGGGGCAGGTCGTCGCCTATCCGCTCGTCGACTTGCGCCGGCTCGGCATCTACGTCAAGGAATACGTCTTCCGGCTCGAACAGGCGTTGCTTCGGGTGCTCGAGTCCCTCGAGGTGACGGGGCATCGGGTCACAGGCGCCCCGGGAATCTACGTGCGGCTCGATGACCCGTTCGGCCATGCGGCACTGAAGCAGGCGCGGCCGCATGCCTTCGACGGTCTCGGCAAGATCGCCGCCCTCGGCATCAAGGTGAGCCGTCACTGCAGCTACCACGGCGTCGCGTTGAACGTCGCGATGGACCTCTCCCCCTTCGCGCGGATCAACCCCTGCGGCCATGTCGGATTGCAGACGGTCGATCTTTCTACAATCGGTGTTGACGTGGCATTTCAGGCGGCGGCGAACAGTCTCGGCCAGCAGCTCGAGCGTCACCTTGCCCGCTGATCTCAGCGTCTCTTCGGATTTGCCATGACCCTATCGACCGTGACTCTCGGCGTCGACACGCCGGCCGCCTACGATGCTTCCGCGAAGCAGAAATCGGGGGCCAAGACCTCGCGCATCCCGATCAAGATCGTTCCCGCCGAGACCCTCAAGAAGCCGGACTGGATCCGTGTCAAGGCGGGCTCCCCGAGCACCCGCTTCTACGAGATCAAGCAGATCCTGCGCGAGGCCAAGCTCCACACCGTCTGCGAAGAAGCGTCGTGCCCGAACATCGGCGAGTGCTTCGGCAAGGGCACCGCCACCTTCATGATCATGGGCGACAAGTGCACGCGGCGCTGCCCGTTCTGCGACGTGGGCCATGGCCGCCCCGACCCGCTCGACGCCGAAGAGCCCCTGAATCTGGCGAAGACGATCGCTGCGCTGCGGCTGCAGTACGTGGTGATCACGAGCGTCGACCGTGACGATCTTCGCGACGGCGGCGCCGGCCATTTCGTCGACTGCATCCGCCAGGTCCGCGCGCTCTCACCGCAGACCCAGATCGAAATCCTGACGCCCGACTTCCGCGGGCGCATGGACCGCGCGCTCGACATCCTGAAGGCGGCGCCGCCCGACGTGATGAACCACAACCTGGAGACCGCCCCCAGGCTCTACAAGGAGGCCCGGCCCGGCTCCGATTACGCCTATTCGCTCAACCTGCTCAAGCGCTTCAAGGACTTCGCACCGCACGTGCCGACGAAGAGCGGCGTCATGGTCGGACTCGGTGAGACCGACGACGAAATCCTGCAGGTGATGCGCGACATGCGCGCCCACGGCATCGACATGCTGACGATCGGCCAGTACCTCGCCCCCAGCGGTCACCATCTGCCGGTGCGCCGATACGTTCATCCCGACACGTTCCGGATGTTCGAGCGCGAAGCTGCTGCGATGGGTTTCACGCACGCCGCGATCGGCGCCATGGTGCGGTCGAGCTACCACGCCGACGAACAGGCTGCGGCGGCCGGTGTGCGACGGCCGGCGGAATCGGCGACGCAAGGCCCCGGTTCCTGACGCGCCCCGCCTCAGGTTTCGGCGAGCAGCTTCTCCACCAGTGCCTGCAGGGCGACGAAGTCGGGCTCGCCGACGTACCGCTTGACGATCTGACCGCGCTTGTCGATCAGCACGCTCGTCGGCGTCAACTGCACCTGTCCGAAGCTCCTGGCGATCGCCCCGGTGTTGTCGATCGCCACGACGAACGGGAGCTTTCGTGTCTCGGCGTAGTTGATCACGTAGGCCGGCGGGTCGTAGCTCATGGCCACGGCGAGTGTCTCGAAACCACGATCCATGAACTTGCGATGGGTGGCGACGATCTGCGGCATTTCGTGCATGCAGGTGTCGCAACTCGTCGCCCAGAAGTTCACGAGCACGACCTTGCCGCGGAGCTGGCCGGTGCTCGACTGGCTACCGTCGAGGCGGGTGAAGGCCACGTTCGGCGCCGCCACCGGGGCGACGAAGGTCGCATAGGCCAGATATCCGCCAACGCCGACCGCCAGGGCCACAATCGCGCTCGCGACGAAACGAAAACTCTTCACGGGATGTCTTTCATGCAGCGTCGAAAGTTTACGACAGGGGTCGTCCTCGCGGGCGGGGCAGGGTCGCTGTTCGGCGTTGGCCTGGTGCGGGCAGCGGGCGGTGTCAGCGAAGGCGACGCGGCGCTCGGCATTCGGGCAGCGCTGGAACGTGGCGCGAGCGCGGCGGTCGGGCTGCTGGGCCGCCCCGGCGGCTTCCTCGACAACCCCGACGTGCGCATCCCGTTGCCCGGTGTCCTGAACGATGCCGCGAAACTGCTCCGGATGACCGGCCAGCAACAGCAAGTCGACGAGCTCGTCGTCGCGATGAACCGTGCGGCCGAAGCGGCCGTTCCTCAGGGCCGGACGCTGCTCGTCGCGGCGATCAAGTCGATGAGCGTCGAGGATGCGCGCACGCTCGTGACCGGAGGCGACGATTCGGCGACCCGGTTCTTTGCGACCAAGACGCGCGAGCCCCTGACCGCGCAATTCCTTCCGGTCGTGACCCGCGCGACCGAAAAAGTGTCCCTTGCCGGGAAGTACAACGCGCTCGCCGGCAAGGCGTCAGGGTTCGGGCTGGTGAAGGGCTCGGACGCGAACATCCAGCAGTACGTCACGGCGAAGGCACTCGACGGCCTCTACAAGACGATCGGCGACCAGGAACGGCAGATCCGTCAGAATCCGATCGCCACCGGCAGTGCGATCCTGAAGAAGGTGTTCGGCGGCTGAAGAGCGGTCCAGGCACCGCCGCGGTCGTCACATTCCCTTGGAGAGCTCGAACATCAGAGCCGAGGGCAGGGAATCGGCAAGAACCTCGCGGCCGACCCGCGCGACCGTCTGGCCGTGCGGCCCCGACATTTCGAATGCCTTGCCCTCCTCGACGATCTCGACGAAAACGAAACCGGGCACCTCGTTGCGAATTTCGTCGCGGAATCGCGCAAAGCGCTCGCCGCTTTGAATGGCCTCGATGACGATGGCGTGGGGCAGGCCTTCGCGGCAGAACGTCGTCGCCTCTTCGACCGAATTGACGAAATCGACGAGCAGGCTCATGTGCTTGAGCGACTCCCTGATCAGCATCCGCATTTCGCGCCTCGAGGCGATCACGAGCACATGGCTGCCCGCGAGCGGCTGCGAATTGGCCGAAGAGGCGAACCCCTGAGGCGCGGCGGACCCTTCGATCGTCTCGACCGGCGCTGTCACCGCGCGCGAAAATTCAAACGAGATACTGCTCATGCCGGCATCCTGGGTGCGGTCGACCCGCAGTCCCATGGCCCAGGCCGTCTGCTCCATCAGGCGCCAGGTGAGCGAGTCGAGCGACCGCGGTACCGCCAGGTGGGGCCCGTCGACCGACTCGTCGAACGGCCGCTGGGCGAACCGGCAGTCGATTCGTACCCGGTCCGCGCCCTCGGCGGCATCGACCGAAAACTCGATCGTCGAGACCGCGTTGGCCATCGCCCAGTCGACCGTGGCATTGAGCAAGCTGAACAGCAGCGAGGCGTCGACGATGACATCGACGGCGGCAAGATTCGGTGCCAGCGTGATGCCGCGGGCCTGGGTTTCCCGCTGCCGATTGGCGAGGACATTGCGGACGGTCTCGCCCAGCTGCACCCTTTCGTGGCTCTGGCGAATGCGACCGGACGCGAACCGCGTCAGCTGCTGGCCGATCATTCCGGCCTGGCGCGCCGCCTCGACTTCGCTGCGCAGGGCGCGAAGGCTCTCGCCGTCGATGCGGCCGGTGCTCGAGAGCACCGTGATTCGTTCGATCGCCGCCGTCAGCGGCCCGGCAATTTCAGCGCCGACCTGGGCCAACAGGCCCTGCAGCCGTTCCTGCATTTCGATCGGGTCCATCGGTGGTCGCGGGTGGGGCGTCGCGGTCGCCGGCCGGGTGCGGCCAAGTTCTGACAGGTCCATCGGAGATCCTTGCCGGCCGGGGCAGGCCGACGATTCGGTGCGAAGCGTCCCCGTACGGCGCGCGGGCCGGACCGGGTCAATGCGACCAGTGTCGCCCCCCGCGTCTGCTTCCACCAGGGGTGCGACCGGCCTTCCACGCACTGGCGGGGGTGAGAAAGTGACATCCCGTGAGATGTTGCCGGATTGCCATCAGAACCCGTGATTCGGGGCCCTTCGCCGCGCTCCGATCTTGTTGCGCGCGGCGTCCGTCAGACCACCGCACGCCGCCGGAGCGCGGCGACTGCGTCTCGGTCGACGCCGAATTCGCCCAGCACCTCTTCGGTGTGTTCGCCGAGCAGGGGCGGCGCTCTGCGGTACTGGACCGGGGTTGCGGATAGTTTGATCGGGCTCGCGACGAGCCGGACTTCGCCCGCCAGCGGATGGTCGAAGCCGACCGTCATGGCGCGGTGCTGAACCTGCGGGTCCGCAAATACCTCGGCCAGGTCGTTGATCGGACCGCACGGCACGTTGGCCGCTTCGAGAGCGAGCAACCAGTCGGCTCGCGAACGGGTCTTCATCCATGCGGCCAGCATCGGTACGAGCGTTTCGCGATGGCGAACGCGCCCGGCGTTGCGAGCGAACCGCGGGTCCGCCGCCGTCTCGGCCCGGCCCGCGACCTCGCAAAATTTCGCGAATTGCGTGTCGTTGCCCACGGCGAGGATGACGTGCCCGTCGCTCACCTCGAAGACCTGATAGGGCACGATGTTCTGATGGGCATTGCCGACTCGCTGCGGTGCGACGCCGGTCGTCAGGTAGTTGGCGCCCAGATTCGCGAGCATGGCGACCTGCGTGTCGAGCAGCGCCATGTCGATCGACTGGCCCTCTCCGGTGAGGTCGCGATAGCGGAGCGCCGCGAGAATCGCGGTGCAGGCGTAGAGGCCGGTGAAGAGGTCGGCCACCGCCACCCCGACCTTCTGCGGGCCGCCACCCGGTTCGGCGTCGGCAATTTCGGCCCGCGACGGGCCGGTGACGCTCATCAGCCCGCCCATGCCCTGCACCGCGTAGTCATAGCCGGCGCGGTGGCGATACGGGCCGGTTTGCCCGAAGCCGGTGATCGAACAATAAACGAGACGGGGCTCGAGGCCCCGCAGCGTCGCGGCATCCAGGCCGTAGCGCGCCATGTCGCCGACTTTGTAGTTTTCGACCACCACGTCGCTCTGCGCGGCGATGCGCCGGATCAGCGCCTGGCCTTCCGGATGGGCGATGTCGACGGTGATCGAACGCTTGTTCCGGTTCGTGCCAAGGTAGTAGGCCGCCTCGGCCGTGTCCCGGCCGTCGCGATCCTTGAGGAAGGGCGGCCCCCAGCCGCGGGTGTCGTCGCCGCCCGTCCCACCGGGGCCGGGGGGACGCTCGACTTTGATCACGTCGGCGCCGAGGTCCGCCAGCGTCTGGGTGCACCAGGGGCCGGCCAGCACGCGCGACATGTCCAGCACGCGCACGCCTGCAAGACACTGCGGGGGGAGCGTCGGGGGAGGAGGTGTCGTCATGGCGGCGATTGTGCGGCAGCGTGCGTCGCCGGGTTCGCCCGATAATGCGTCGATGGCAGGGTCCTGTGGCAGCGTGCGAGGCATCGGGACAATGGTCGCCGCGGCCCTGGCCCTCGCGCTCTGGGCCTGCTCGCCGACGCTCAACTGGCGCGAAAACATCGCTGAGGGGACCGGCTTGACCACGATGTTTCCCTGTCGGCCGGACCGCCATGCCCGCAGCCTCGACCTGGCGGGCGCGCAGGTCCATATGCAGATGCTGGTCTGCAGCGCGGGGGACGCAACCTACGCCGTCAGCTTCTTCGACGCGAGCGACGCCGCTGCGGTCGGGCCGGCGCTTGCCAAGCTGCAGGCGGCGATGATGGCCAACATCGGCAGTCCCGCGCCGTGTGCCCGGCGCGGCCCCGCTGCCGCAGTCGGCTCGGCTCAGCGCCGTCGGAAACCGGCCCGACGGTCGGCCGCTTCGACTCGAGGCTGCATTTTTCGCCAAAGACCGGCGCGTCTACCAGGCCGCCGTCGTCGGCACTGCCCTGAGCGAGGAAGCGGTCGACCCCTTCTTCACCGGGTTGCGCTTGTCCGATTAGGCCTGCTTCGTCGGTGCCCGCACCCCTCGTTTCAGTGTTCCTGTCGGCTCCGCGAGCCGCCAACGCGTTGTATGCGGAAGAAGCGCGTCATCATGCTGTGGTATTTGCGTCGTCATGGCGGTGACCGCCTCGGCAAGCCGTTTCAATGCGTCGAATTCGAGAATAGATTTCCGTCATGCCAGGATTGATGATCATTGCGCACGCGCCGCTCGCGTCCTCCCTGAGGATGGTCGCGGAGCACACCTTCCCCGGCTGTTCGCTGCAACTCGAAGCGCTCGATGTTCCTCCGGATGTGTCGGCTGACGATGTCGAACTGTTGGCCCGGGCGATGCTCGAGCGGGTGCGGTCGCCGGAGGCGCTGATCTTCACGGACGTCTTCGGCGCGACGCCTTGCAATGTCGCTCAGCGCCTCGCTGACGGCGTTCAGGTCCGGGTGATCGCCGGCGTCAACGTGCCGATGCTGTGGCGGTCGCTCTGTTACTCGAATGAAACGCTGGAGGCGGTTGTGACCCGTGCGCTGGTCGGTGCGACCCAGGGGGTGATGCAGGTCGCGACGTCCAAGCCGCAGAACCAGACTTTCAAACCGGGCGGAAATGATCAAGACGACTCTCACAGTCAGCAATAAGCTCGGACTGCACGCGCGCGCTTCCGCCAAGCTGACCAAGCTGGCCGGCACGTTCCGCAGCGAGGTCTTCCTGAGCCGCAACGATCGACGCGTCAACGCCAAAAGCATCATGGGCGTGATGATGCTGGCCGCCGGTATCGGCGCGGTTGTCGAACTCGAAGTGGCCGGGATCGACGAGCAGGCGGCGACGGATGCGCTCGTCGGGCTGTTCACCGACAAGTTCGGCGAAGGCCAGTGAGCGCGCGGATCGGCGAGCTTCCCGAACGGGCCTTTAGGCGCGGCTGATAGCATCGGCCGACGCGGCCTCCGCGGTCGACCGGGATGCGGGGGAGCCGCTTCGCGGCGGCCGACCGGAGCGCCGAGCGAGGGGGTCGCATGAGCTTTCAGGTGTTCGGTCTGCCGGTCTCCCGGGGAGTCGCCATCGGGCGGGCGGTGCTGGTGGCCTCCAGCAGGATCGACGTGGCGCACTATTTCGTCGAGACCGCGCAGGTCGACTCCGAGATAGCGCGCCTGCGCGCGGCGCGCGACGCGGTGTCCGGCGAACTCGGCACTTTGCAGCGGGAGTTGCCGAGCGATGCACCGGGAGAGTTGTCCGCCTTGCTCGACGTGCACCTCATGCTGCTGCACGACGAGATGCTCATCGAAGCGACCAAGCAGTGGATCCATGAGCGCCGTTACAACGCCGAGTGGGCGCTTTCGGCGCAGCTCGAAGTCATCGCGCGGCAGTTCGCGGAGATGGAAGACGATTACCTTCGGGAGCGCAAGGCCGATCTGGAGCAGGTGGTCGAACGCATGCTGCGGGCCATGGCGCGTGGCCCCGCTTCGTCCTATTCGCCGGCGCCCGGTGTCGGGTCCCGGGGCGTCGGTGGGGATGATCCTCTGATTCTCGTGGCGAACGACATCGCGCCTGCCGACATGCTGCAGTTCAAGCGCAGCGTCTTCACGGGCTTCATCACCGATGTGGGGGGAAAGACGTCGCACACTGCGATCGTCGCGCGGAGCATGGATATCCCGGCCGTCGTCGGCGCCCGGGAGGCCAGTCGCATCATACGGCGGGACGACTGGGTTGTGATCGACGGCGATGCCGGCATCGTGATCGTCGACCCGTCGCGCATCGTGCTCGAGGAGTACCGCTTTCGCCAGCGACAGAGCGATCTCGGGCGGGACCGATTGGCTCGATTGCGCCATACGCCCGCGGTCACGCTGGACGGTGAGCCGGTCGAGCTGATGGCGAACATCGAAATGCCCGCGGACGCCGTGGCTGCGCTTGACGCCGGCGCGGTCGGAGTCGGCCTCTTTCGGAGCGAGTTCCTGTTCATGAACCGCAACGGCGAATTGCCGGGGGAGGACGAGCAGTTCGAAGCCTATCGCCAGGCGGTAGAAGCGATGAAAGGTTCGCCGGTCACGATCCGCACGGTCGACATCGGCGCGGACAAGCCGCTTGACCGCATGTCGGCGAACGAACTGCGTCATGAGCACGCCCTCAATCCGGCGCTCGGCTTGCGGGCGATTCGTTGGAGCCTGTCAGAGCCCAGCATGTTCCGGCAACAGTTGCGCGCGATCCTGCGCGCTGCCGCTTACGGAACCGTGCGTCTCCTGATTCCGATGGTGACGCACCTCAGCGAAGTCCGGTTGACGCTCGAGGCGCTGGCGCGCGCCCGCCAGCAGCTTGTCGAGTCGGGCAAGCCTTTCGGGGCCGTCGAGGTCGGTGCAATGATCGAGGTGCCCGCCGCGGCGCTGGTGCTGCCTACCTTCTTGCGTCACTTCGACTTCATTTCGATCGGCACCAACGACCTGATCCAGTACCTGCTGGCGATCGACCGGGCCGACGAGGCGGTGGCACATCTCTACAACCCCTGGCACCCGGCGGTGCTCGGGGTGCTCGCGCGCACGATCGCGCAGGCGCGCGCCGCGGGCAAGCACGTGAGTCTGTGTGGAGAGATGGCCGGTGACACCGATTTCACCGAAATGCTGCTCGCCATGGGCCTGCGCAGTTTTTCCATGCATCCTGCGCACCTTGCTGCCGTCAAGCAGCAGCTGCTTCGCAGCGACGCGCGGCGATGGTCCACGCAGCTCGATCGGGTGATGTCGGCCGACGACCCTGAACAGGAGTACCGCGCCGTCAAGCTGACGATGGCGGTTCGGGAGGCAGCGGTCCTCGCGCTCGGATGAGGGGGGTGAGGGAGCTGGGGCCAGAGTGCCCTTGCCGCTTGCGCAACCGCTGGCCCCTGCCTATACTGGTGGGCTTCGCTCTTTCGCCAGTCCCTAGCGAAAGCGAGTTGTGCTTAGGGTGGTCGGAGGTTTGGAGCGCGGTGTCGGAATCAGTTCCCGCACTTGCTTGACAAGCCTTCGAAAAGCGAGTGATAATCGTTCTCTTCGCTCATAACTGCAGTAGCAGATGAGCTAAAGAGATGCTCAAAGCGGGGCCTTCTCAAGAGGGTCTTCGTCGCAGCAAGCAAGC
>CAZZWY010000060.1:0-12266 GCA_964657785.1 uncultured Acetobacteraceae bacterium | reverse complement strand
GCGCGCGAACTCGGGCCAGAGCGCGTTGCCGAAGGTGGCCGTGGCCTGGACCGTGACCCGGGCCATCGTGCGGTAGGTATTGAAGACGACGGTGGCCGCGGGACCGAGCACGGCCGCGGCGATGAGCGTCATGCCCTGGAAATTCAAGGCGTTCGCCGCGGGAAAGGCCATGAACGACACCGCCGGGCCGGCGCACGCCCGAACCTCGGCCAGGCTCGCGCTGGAAAAGCCCCAGCGAAACACCGGCGTGCTGCGCGCCGCATGCAAGACCATGGCGAGGGTGCAGAGCACGCGCGGGATCAGGGCCCCGCAGGCCACCGAAAGGAAATCGCCACCAAGCCACAACCCCGCGAGACCGCCCAGCCATTCGAGCAGCCGCGTGGTGTTCGAGAGGGCGTTGCCGAGGGCATAGCGCTGAGTCGCTCGATAGACCGCCTCCGGCAAACCGCCGATCAAGGTCACGACGATGCCGGCCGCGAGCGCGACGACGCAAGCTTTGTCTTGCCACGAGGCAGTCGCCTGCACAGGCCACACCGCGACTGCCAGGATGACCAGCGGCAGTGCGACCGCGCCGACGCCCAGCATGAAGACGAGAACGCTCTGGAACACGCGATTGGCAAGTTCCCGGTTGCCCTCGCCGATCAGCATCGTCATGCGGTTGCCCGCCGCAGTCACCATGCCGACGTCTGCCATCGACAGATACGATGGCACCGCCGACAGGATCATCCACTGTCCGTAGGTGGCGAGGTCCCATCGGGACACGAACAGCGGCAGCGACAGCAGCTGCACCGCGATTGTCGTGAGCTGCGAATACGCGTTCGAGCCGGTGCTGGCAAAAATGCGCCGCGCGGTCGGGCGGCGCAACAACGCTCGAAGTGCACTCATCGGGGCCCCCCCGTCCACCCGCTGCCGGTCCTGCGGAGCGGCGCCGAGGCGGGCCGCCGGACCTCGTCGGCGGGCGACGCCTGCGGGAATGTCGCGACCGAAAAATCGGCAGGGCGGCGGGCGGACGCTGCCCGACGCCGCGGGCGGAAAAGCGCAAGCAGGCGCCTCTCGATCGTCAGATGAAAAGCGATCGCGACGACCACGCAAGCGAGGAACACGAACACGAATGCGGCAATCGTCGGGAGAGGGCCGGAGATGCCCAGCCGGACGCCGAGTTTCGCAAGGAGCGAGATCAGCGGAATGTGCAGAAGGTAGAGCGCGTACGAGGAATCGCCCAGGATTTTGATCAACGGGTGACGCAGCCGAAGCACCCCGCGATCCTCCGCCTGGGCGAATGCGAGGATGATGACGGCACCGATGGCTCCGTAGACGAGCCGGCGGTCGACCGGCAAGTTCTCGCGGCCCTGCCAGATCTCGAAGATCCCGAATCCGACGAAAGCGAGGACTGCCAGCAGCCCGGTGCCGAGCGGCCGCGGACACTGGAATCGACTCTTCAGCAGATACGCGCCAGCCACTCCCATCGCGAAGACGAACACCAGGTTGTTCGCCACGAAAGACCGCGGGAAGCTGCAGTCGCTGCCGAACCGACAACTCGCATGAACCGCCAGCAACCCGAGCGCCGCACAGGCGCCGGCCCACCGATTGAGAACCGCCAGGCCGACCACGCCGTAGAACAGCATCTCGTACTGCAACGACCAGGCCACGAACAGGATGGGCGCACCGGTCCCGCCGACCACCGCAGGATCTTGCGGAACGAGCGCGAAGGCCTTCAACAGCACCATCGGGTCGCTCGACAGCGCTTGACGCAGGGCGGGCGCAACGAGCGCCGCGGCACACACCGCCAGGCAGATGAACCAATAGGTCGGGTAGATGCGCAGCAAGCGCTTGGACACGTAGCGAGGGAACGTCTCGGGGCGGGAGAAGTCCGCCCGGTGTGTGATCGTGATGAGAAAGCCGCTCAGCACGAAGAAGAATTCGACGCCCGCGTCGCCCCAGGCAAAGGGCCCGTCGAGCGCCTTCAAGCCGAAGTACCTGTCCTGCGCGAACGTCCCGCCGAGGTGGAACAGCACCACCAACGAGGCAGCGACCGCCCTGCCCGCTTGAAGTGATTGATACATGCTTCGGCTTGTCACCCGAGGTTATTCGACAGCCGCCGCTGAACACGCGGCGAAGCGTCATCCATCACGGGCACTGCCCGGCGCCCGGCAGCTCGGGCCCAAGGAGTCTGGCAGCCTGCGTCGCGGAAGACGAGGTCGGAATCCTCACGTGCCGAGCACGGTGTGTTCGATCGGGCCTTGCGTGTCCTCGAAACCAGGCGTGCCGTTGTAGCGACGCATCGACCAGTTGCTCGGAATGTCCATGTTGGTCAACACCAGACCCAGGATGCTCGCCCCGGCGCGTTGCAGGCGGTCCAGGGCTTTCTGCGCGAGAAGGTGCGGTGTGTCACGGGCCTTGACGACCAGGATCGTGTCGTTCACCTGCTGCGAGATGATCAGCGCGTCGCTGCAAGCCGCGACGGGCGGGGAGTCGATCAAGACGATGTCGACGCGATTCGCGAGCGACTTGAGCGCATCCCGGAATCGCGGCGACAGCAGAAATTCCTCCGGGTGGGCTGGCAAGTCGCCGGCCGGCATGACGAGCAAGGACGAGCCGTGCACCGGATGCACGCAGTCTTTCATGTCGGCATTGCCAGTCACCAGATCGGCGATGCCCATGGCGTCCGGGGGCAGACCGAGGCGTTTGCCGATTTGAGGATCCCGCAGATCGCAGTCGATCAACAGCGTGCGCTTCGTTTGCGCATGGGCGAACGCGAGATTGGTACAGAAGGTCGTCTTGCCTTCGCCGCTCAGCGCCGAGGTGACCAGGATGAGTTTGTGGGCCACGTCCAGCTTGGACAGCAACATGCTGGTCCGTGCCGTCCGAATACCTTCGGCGTGCCGCGACTTCGGATTGTCGAGGAACGAACGGGTGAGTCCACGCGCCTCCGAGGACCGAATCTCCGGCAGGGTCGCGAGCACGGGGTGCCGCAGCCGCTGCTCCGCTTCGTCGGATCCCTGCACCGAGCGTTTGACGTTGTCGGTCAGGATCGCTGCCAGCGAACTCAAACCCAGCGCGCCCAGAAGCGTCATCAAAATGATCTGCGTCTTGTTCGGGCGCAGCGGCGCGGTCGGCGGACTCGCACTGTCGACAATCCGCGCGACGGCCGATTGCAGGTTGTTGCTGACGTTGGTTTCCTTGGTTCGGCTGAGGAAGAGGTCATAGAGTTGCTTGTTGGCCTGCACCTCGCGTTCCAGCACGCCGAGCTGGAACGCTTGCCGGTTAACGCCCTGGACGCTGTTGCGCGCGCCAGCCAACGCTGCCTCGAGCGAGCGCTCCGTCTCGCGTGCGGCCTGCACCTCGCTTCGCATCGACGCGACCACCGCGCGGGTTTGAGCCTGCAGCTGTTTCTGTGCAGCGGCGAGCGCCGTCCGCGCCTCGATGACCCGCACGTGCTGATCGCCGAGCGTTCGCGTCACGTCTTCGAGCTGCAGAGAGGCCATCGAGACGCGAGTTCGCGCTTCCGCGAGGCCCGGTTGGCTGATGACGGCCGCGAGCGAGGAGTAATCGCCATCCGAGACACGAGCGACCTGTTGATACGCGCTCTCGAGTTCGGTGCGGCGCACCCGGGCCGACACGAGCCGCTGGCCGATCTCGGCGAGTTCCTGACCGGCGATTCCCTGCGATCCGTTGACGCTGACAATGCCTTCGCTCTCGCGAAACTTCTGCAGCGCCTGCTCCGACTGCAGGAGCTTGTCGCGCAGCGCGCTCAGTCGGTCGGTCAGCAGTCCCGTCACGGAGAGATTGAGTTTCAATCTTGCGTCGCGGTCGGATTCGATGAAACTCAAGCCGGTGGCGTCAGCCATTTTCGCGGCAAGCACCGGATCTGCCGCGTCGAACGAAATCTTGACCAGTTGACTGAGCCGAACCGGTTCGATCGACACAGCGCTGAGAAATTTTCCGACCGTCGCTTCGGCAAGCCTGGCTTCAGTCCATGTCGGCGGTTTCGGCGGCGGATTGAAGAAATCCTTCAGTTGCCCTTGCCAGCTTCGAACGGGTTTGCGTGGGTCGAACTCCGGCTCATCCCACAGTTTGGTTTCCATAACTGCGCGGAGCGCGACGTCACGAGAACGTAGAATCTCGACTTGTGTCTGATAATATTCCCGATCCTGCGATACGCCGTTATAAACTTCCTCGATCGAAAGAATCTTGGCCTTGCCGGACTCGATGAGAAGCGTCGAGGTAGAACGGAAGATCGGCGTCACCGACTGGGCGTACAAGATCGCGGCGAGCGTGGCGACCACCACCACCGGAACGATTTTCCAGCGCCGCTTGTAAATGCTGCGCCCATAGGAAGCCCAATCAATCTTGGCTTCCGGTTCGTTCTCGATGACCGGGGCAAACGGCCAAGCGCCATTGTCCTGCCCTCCGAAAGTCGGATAAGGGCCGGGCGTTCGCATCGGCAGGTTACTGCCGTTGGCATATTGCATTTTCATGACAAGAATTGACCTTTGAAGCACCCGTGTTCGATGGGAAACGGCCGTAGCACGACATCGATGTCATCTACAAGCACGTGCCGTTCCAATCAGCGCAAGCCCGAGGCCCGCCGCCCGGCGCGAGTGGTTCGCATCAGACCGACTTGCAGGTCTCCTCGACCTGAGTCGGAGTCGATTGGGGCGCTGCCATGCTGAGCGCTTCGAGCTTGACCGGCACATTGCCCACTGCGCAGCGGCGCAGTGCCTGTTCGAAATCAATCAGGACCCGTTCCCGCGCAAGGTGCTCCTCTGCATATTGACGCGCCTCCGAACCGAGGTGTCGGCGCTTGGGCTCGGATTCCGCAAGTTCGATCAGAGCCGCAGTGAATGCCGCGAGATCGTTAGGCGGAACGACTATACCGCGCCCGGTGACGACATAGGCGAGCTCCGTACCGGGCTGAGCCGTCGCGAGGACCGGGCGACCGCTCGACAGCATCCCGGTGAGCTTGGAAGGCATCACCAGATCAGCCGCCTGTTCGTGCTGAGGCAGAAGGTGGATGTCCGCCATGCCGAGCAACTCGCCCAGGCGCTCGCTCGGCTGAAGCGGCAGCATGCGCACGTTCGCGAGGTCGCGGGATTCTTTTTCCAGCATCGGCTTGCACACGCCATCGCCGCACATCACGATGACCAGGTTCGGCAGACGGTGGCGCAGTGCCCGCGCCGCCGCGGGCAGCAGTTCGAGGCCCTGCTTGCTCCCCATGGTGCCGGAAAAGAGGGCGACCACCGCGTCGTGAGGGATGCCGAGCTGTGCCCGGTACGGGCTCACCCCTCGCAGAGGCAGGATCGCGCCGACATCCACCCAGTTGGGGAACGACACGATGCGCGACGCCTCGACGCCTTTGACCTTGAGCAGGTCCATCATGCGCTGCGAGATGGTCGACACCTTGTCGAACTTCTGCAGAAGACGCCGCTCGAAAACGCCGATGATGCGTTGCGCCAGACGCCCTTTCATGAGGCCGAGACGGAACGCCGCGTCGATCTCGAAATCCTGGATGTGCAGCCAGGCTTTGGCACCGCACAGGCGCGCTGCCATCCAGCCGGCCGGGGCGCAGGCGAAGGCCGGCGCAATCACGACGATCACATCCGGTTTCCACTTGAGCTGCTCGATGAGCGCCGGCAGGGAGAGCAACGCAAAGCTCATCAGGTGCACGATCCGCTTGACCCCGGACGGGCGCGACGGGATCCACAGCGGCGTGCGCCACACTTCCACTTCCGCCAGCGTCTCCCTGGAACGTCTCCACGGACGGTAGCCCGGCGAGAGAGCCCAGGCAGGGTAGTACGGCGGGGCGACGATCGCCCTCACTTCGTGGCCACGGGCGGCCAGCCATGGCGCGAATTCGCCCGTGTACTTGCCAATTCCGGTCGGCTCCGGCGCATAGTTCAGCGCATAAATCAAGATTTTCATCGCTTCCCACCTGCAAGAGGCCCCCCGGATGCCGCGAATTTAAGTGTCCAAACGCTACTGCGTCATCCCTCACTTTGATGGAGAAAGTGCCTGCGCAGCCCGGTTCAGACAGCCCAGCGCGGAAAAGGGGCCGGGACTGGCAAATAAGTCACGGATGCGTATTGAAGGTACGCAGGACGCCGAACTTGGATGCGCAACCGCGTGTGGGGCGCGGGCACTCGTGAACCAGTCGTCGCGTCCCGTCTGCGCAATGGCGAAAGTGGCAGCGATATGACGGCGGCCTGGCCAGTTCGTCGATACTCTCGCCCGAAGGTGCGCTTGCCGCCTGCGGGGCGCAGGGTTGCGATCCCGCCGTCGCGATGGCAGAGGTGCTGTTTTATGGCCTGCGTCACCGCGCGGGGGGATCGGCCAAAAACCGAGAATGATGAACATCACGATTGTCCAAGGGGCATTCCTGCCCGTTCCCCCGCTCTCCGGCGGTGCCGTCGAAAAGCTGTGGTTCGAGCTCGGACGAGAATTCGCCCGTCGAGGGTCGACTGTCACCCATGTGTCGCGAGTGTGGCCGGGGCTGCCGCAGCGCAACGTTCTCGACGGGGTCGCTTATCGCCGTGTGCAGGGGTTCGACTATCCCCGGTCGAAGGTGCTCGCGAAGCTGATGGACCTGATCTATTCGATGCGCTGCTTTCTCGCGATCGCGCCTTCCGATGTCATCGTGACCAACACGTTCTTCCTGCCGCTGCTGCTGTCGCTCTTCGCGCGCCGGGGCATCGTCTATGTGTCGGTGCACCGGTACCCCCAAGGCCAGATGAAGCTCTATGGAAAGGTCGACCGCCTGCAATGTGTCTCGACCGTGATCGCGAACGCGGTGCGTGAGCAGGCGCCCAAGCTGAGCCGCCTGGTCAAGGTCGTCCCCAACTACGTGTCGACCCGGCTCGGCGAGGGCGAAGTCGCCGATACCTGGGCGCAGCGTCAGCACGAGGTGATCTTCGTCGGACGGGTGCATCCCGAAAAGGGCGTCGAGCTGCTGATTCGCGCGTTCGCTGGTCTGGCACCGGCGGCGCGAGCGGGCTGGAGCTTGAGAATCATCGGACCGCACGAGACCGCGGCAGGGGGCGGGGGCGCACCTTTTCTCGACGCCATGAAGGAGATCGCGGCACGCCTGGCCCTTCCGATCGAATGGACCGGGCCGGTGTTCGACCGCGACGAACTCAACCGGGCCTACCGGCGAGCCAGGCTCTTCGTCTATCCGTCGGTGGCGGCGAAGGGCGAGGCGTTTCCGCTCGCACCGCTCGAAGCGATGGCGCAAGGATGCCCGGTCGTGACGAGCGACCTCGCCTGCTTCGGCGATTTCGTCGCGCCAGGCACGAATGCGGAAACCTTCCCGCTGGGGGTATCCGACGTGGCCGCCGCCCTCGGCGCCGTGATCGGACCGCTGCTCGGCGATGACGAACGGCTGCGTCGCTACAGCCTCGCCGGCCTGCGGACCGTCCAGGGCTTCATGCTCGAGCACGTGGCCGACGCCTTCCTCGACGACTTCAAAGCGCTTTGCAAGCCATGAACACGTATCGAATTCACGACCAGGCGACGGCGTATGCCTCGCCCTGGTCGCTCGGCATCCGCATCAAGGTCCTGCTGTGGGAGATTTGCTGGCGCTTGTTCTGTCGCTGGACGCCCAAACCCTTCAACCGGTGGCGGCTTCTCTGGCTGCGCGCGTTCGGCTCGACGGTTCACGGCGCGCCCTTCGTACATGCACGCGCGTCGATCATCCGCCCCTGGAACCTGACGTTGCACCCGCGGTCCTGCCTGGGGGACGGTGCAGTCGCCTATTGCCTCGACCGGATCGAACTCGGCCCGGGCGCGACGCTCGCTCAGGAGGCCTACCTGTGCACCGGAACGCATGACTTCGACCAGGCGAGCACGCCGTTGAAGACCGCGGCGATCTCGGTTGGCGCCGACGCCTTCATCGGTCTGCGCGCCATCGTGTTGCCGGGGGTGACGATCGGCATCGGTTGCATCGCCGGCGCGGGTGCGGTCGTTTCCCGCGATACCGAAGCCTGGGGGATCTATGCCGGCAACCCGGCGCAAAAGATCGGTGTGCGCAAGGTGAGCGTCGTGCCAACCGGAGCCGCCGTGTGATCTCCGTACTGATCCTCACCAAGAACGAGGAGCAGGACCTGCCCGGGTGCCTGCAAAGCGTCGCATGGTCGGACGACGTCCACGTCTACGATTCCCTGAGTACCGACAAGACCACCGATATCGCGTCGGCGCACGGGGCGCGCATCACGCAGCGGCCCTTCGACAACTGGGCCGCGCACCAGAACTGGGGACTGGCCAACGTTCCCTTCAAGCATCCCTGGGTGTTCTACATCGACGCCGACGAAAGGATGACACCGGATCTGGTGCGCGCGGTCCAGGCGGCGGTCAAGACGCCGGGCGACGTCGTGGCGTTTCGCGTCCAGCGACGCGATTTCTTGATGGGGCAGTGGTTGAAGCACGTCCAGACTTCCCCCTACTACCTGCGCCTTTTTCGACCCGAGAAAATGCGTTACGAGCGGCTGGTCAACCCGGTGTCACTGGCCGACGGGCCGGTGGGCCAGGTGACGGGGTTTCTCGATCACTTTCCTTTCAGCAAGGGCCTCGGCCACTGGATCGAGCGTCACAACCAGTACAGCACGCTCGAGGCGCGGCAAATCGCCGCCAATCGCGTCTCCCGGGCCGAGTTCAGCGTCGTCAAGGCGTTTTTCGAAAAGGATTTTCACGAGAAGCGCTACCACCAGAAAGAGCTTTTCTACCGCCTGCCGCTGCGGCCGGTGATCAAGTTTCTGATCCTTTATCTTGGCAAGCGCGGGTTTCTCGATGGCCAGGCCGGCCTCACCTATGCGGCGCTGCAGTCGATCTATGAGTACTTCATCGTTCTGAAATCGCGCGAGATCGTCGCTGCGCGCGCCATGCCCGACTCGACCTCGCAGCGGGTGAAACCGGTCAACGAATAAGGGTATCGGTCGACTTTTGACTGCTCGACGTCGTCGCCCAATCCGTCAGTGCGGCGGTGCCATTGACGAGTCGGGTCCCGAGCACCACGGTGCCGCCGGCGCCGGTGCCGATCCGGACCGCCACGTCGCAGTTGGTACACAAATTGTTGGAGAAAATCGTTCCCAGAAGACGCGGCAGCGCCGGCGTTTCATAGTTCGAATAATTCTCGACCCGCATCAGGTTCATGTAGCCCTCGGTGCCCGCATACTCTTCCGATTGGGACGACACATTCGGACGATTCGCGCTGAGCTGATTGTCGCGAATCTCGATGCCGATCGTCGCCATGCCGAAATCACGCGCGTCCGAATTGACGAACACCGCGTTGATATACGACATCCACTGCCCGGTCGTGTTGCTCACGCTGTTACCGGCGATCAACACGTTGTATTGCGGCATGAAGCTTTTCGTCGCGAGTTTCTGGTAGGAGCGCAGGTAGATGCCGCCGCCCTCCGAGAGGGCGTTGCCGACGACCGCGACGTCCCTGATCGCGGTGTGATAGAGCCAGATGCCGCGCGGGTTCTGCACCAGCACGTTGTTTTTGATCAGCGACTTCTCCAAGCCCCAGACGAAGGTCGCATAGTGGCTCGTCGTGTCGGGAACGACGTCCCACGGGCGGTCGACGGTGATCGTCGGCTGACTGTAGGCAACCACTCGCCGCGTCTGCCCGGCGCCCTTGCCGCCCACGATCGCGACGCCGTAGTTCTCAGGAACCACACCGGTGCCGAATGGATCCACCTGGAGCGTGTTGCCCGGGTCGGAAAGCGTGGTGCTGGCCGCAGACCCCACCGTGCCGAGGTTTTCGGTTCGCTGCGCGCCGCCGCCCTCCGTCAGCAAGGTCTCGCCGTCGTTGCGGCTCGTGTTCGTGATCGGCCCGTTGGCGACGTCGAAGGTGTTGCCGACCACAGCGATGCGGTGAGCGAAATCCATCGTGAGCCCGTGGACCGTCCCGCCGGCATTCTGGAAGCGGCCGTCGCGGGTGAAATGATTGGCGTGGATATAGCTGTCGTGGACACGCCAGAACGCCGGCGCGCCGTTCATCCAGAGCGTCGTGTTGCCCTCGAAGACGAGCCCGGCCGAATCGTTCAGAAGGTAGGGCCCCTGATCCCCGATGCTGCCGCCCTGCTCGAAGTCGCAGTTCGCGACGACGAAGTGACGATTGCCCGTCAGGTACATCTGCCGCGAGGTCTTCAGTTGCACCCGGACGTTCTGCATGAACAGCCGCGTGCCGTTCTTCAGCAGCGGCCCTTCGCTCGCACTGCCGCTGTTGCTCAGGGTCAGGTTGCGGATGCCGGCAAGATCGAGGTTGACGCCGAAGAGCGGGTAGTTGCTTTCGTAGACGAGTTGCGTCGACGCCTTGCCCGCTCCCTGGATCACGACCCTCGACCGCAGGTTCATGCCGCCTGCCATCCGACACGTACCGACCGGCAATTGCACGACGCCGCCGCCGGCCGCCGCCGCGAGTTCGATGGCTGCCTGGATGGCCGGGCTGTCGTCGTGCTGTCCGTCGCAGGTCATCCTGGACGGCAGCCGGGAATCGGTCGACGCATTGATGACCGAGCCGGCAATCGCTGCGAAGCCGGCGCCCCAGCCGACACCGAGCTGGAACGGGTCTCCGCTGCCGGACACCGTCACCTCGAGCGTGCGGTCGAGCGGCGCCGGGCCGCTGCCATTGCCGTTGTCGGCGACCACGACCGACGCGTTCGTGGCCTGCAGCGCTTTCGGTGCGGTGGCAGTCAGCATGTGCTCGTCGCTGTGGGACAAATCGATGGCCGCTGCCAGGCCGTCCACCGTGACCGTCGGCGTGCCGCCCGCGACCATCAGATTGCGCCCGAACAGTCGAAAGACACCGCCCGGGACGAGGCCCAGACTGTCCAGGTGCAAGGGCTTCGCGGCGTTGAGCTTGACCTGGGCGCTGGTTCCCGTGTCATTGCTGACGCGCAGAATCAATGCGCCCGGCGCGGTCGCAGGGAGCTGGACGGCGAGCCAGTTGGTTGCGACCCGGTTGACGATCTGCAGCGGCACCGCATCCGCGCCGTCAAGCACGACCCGGGGGGTGCTGCCGAAGTTTTCGCCCTGCAGACTGACCACGTCGCCGGGGTGCGCGGTGGTGCTGGCGTTGATGACGATGGGGTAGTTGGTCCCGGTCGCACCGGCCGCCTGCACCGGCGGCAGTGACGGCGTGTTGGCTTCGGCAACCTGATTCGAATACCAGCAGGTCTTGACGATGCCGGGCGCGGGGTCACCGAATACGCCGTTGGTGCAAGGCGTCTGCGCCGTGAACGTCAGCGTGACGCTCTGGCTCGGTGTGCCATAGCGCACCCTCCGGCTTGCGGTAAAGCTGCAGACGCCATGTTCGGCCGCACAAACGGTCCAGGCGGAACTGTCGAAGGGCACCGAATTCACGCCGAACCAGCAGCTCTTGACGGTGCCCACGACCGGATCGCCGAAGACGGCGTTGCTGCAATTGGTGCCGTCGGTGAGGGTCCTGGTGACATAGGTGGTTGCCGTTCCGTAGCGCACGTCGCGCTGGCCCGTGAACGTGCAATGCTGACCCTCGGACGCGCAACGGGTCCAGGTGACGACATCCGCGGCTGCCGTCGCGGCGACCGAAAGAATCCTCTGCGTATCGGTGGCTGCGACGGCTGTCGCCAGCGCATTCCCGTCCTGGGAGCCCCCGCCGCAGGCAGACATGAAGGGCGTCGTCAGCGTCGGGACCAGCAGGATCGACAGGGCGCGGAATCGGGAAAGCGAGCCGGGAAATCTCATTCGGGTTCGTCTCAAAAACGGAGGGCCAGCAGCGGCGCGTCCCTCGTGACTGGAATTCGCCGACGGGCCGGTTCGCTGCACGAAAGAAGCCAAGCCGCTTCTTTCGGCGCAGTGTCTTGCACCTTGAGCGCCCTCTGGTAAGCAGCTATTTCCGGGATGCGTGACAGAGAGCCGGTCCGAATCGCGTTTTTTTTGCAATGATCGGGCGCCCCGAACCGAGGACACCGATTCCATGACAGCGTTGAGCGACGCGAGCCCCTCCACCGCAGCCGAAGACGACATCCGCCTGCGCCGGGTCCGGCTTGCGCGGGCGGGGGCACCGTTGCTCGACTGGCTGGTGACGGCCGTCCTTCCGCGTTGGTCGACGACCGGCGTCGACGGCTCGTCGGGGGGCTTCTTCGAGAAGATCGACCTGTCCGGCAACCCGGTCGAGGAGCCGCGCCGGGCCCGCGTCGTTGCCCGACAGATCTATGTGTTCGCAACGGCTGCCCGGCACGGCTGGCTGCCGGGGGCGGACCGTCTGGTCGACCATGGCCTGGAGTTCC
>CAZZWY010000059.1:0-12434 GCA_964657785.1 uncultured Acetobacteraceae bacterium | reverse complement strand
CAAGCCACCGGCCGCGCGGGCGGGCGGCGCCGACCGACAATCGGGTCGGGTCTTCAGGGCCCAGGGGGCCGCTCGAAGACACCGACGCAGTACCCATGGTGGCGTACGCCTTCGTCCTCGAGATCGTGACCTTCCAGCAGCCCGGAGCCCTGCCCCCCCCCCGCAGCGCTGCAGGGGCTCATCGTCGGGGCAGCGGTGATGGCCGGGGCGTTCGTCGGCAAGGTCAACACCATGGCAAATCAGCGCCGGGCTCCAAGCTTATGCACCTGGCGAAAAAGGTCATCTGAAATCAATCGTTCCTGTGGTTTGAGCTCCTGCCTAGCCTGAGAGGCTGCGTCGCCGCCCCCCAACGCGTGTCAGGCGGTGCCCGCGCTCGTTACCGGTCCACACCATGAGCACCACCCTGTCCCCAGTCCAAGAGCGCCCTCCCGCGACATCGTCGATCGAAATCCGTCGCCTCGACGCCCCGCTCGGCGCCGCAGTGACCGGCCTGGACCTAAGCGCGCCGCTGGACGACGCCGACTTCCAGCGCATCCACCGCGCTCACCTCGATCACCATGTGCTGGTGTTCCGCGACCAGCGCATCACGCCTCAACAGCAGATCGACTTCAGCCGTCGCTTCGGGCCACTGCAAATCCATGTACTGCACCAGTTTCTGCTGAGCGGCCACCCGGAGATCCTGGTCGTCTCGAACATCGTCGAGAACGGCCAGCCGATCGGGCTGGGCGATGCCGGCCACTACTGGCACTCTGACCTGTCGTACAAGGAGCATCCGAGCCTCGGCTCGATGCTGCACGCGCAGGAGTTGCCTGCGAACGGCGGCGACACGCTCTTCGCCAACATGCACCTGGCCTGGGACACCCTGCCGATGCCGCTGCGCAAGGCCGCGGAAGGCCGGCGCGCCGAACATTCCTACCTCGCGAAGTACGAGGAACTGCGCCAGCGAAGCCCCTGGCGGCCGAAGCTCAGCGAGGCGCAGGTCGCGCAGGTGAAGCCGGTCGAGCAGCCGGTCGTGCGCACGCACCCGGAAACCGGACGCAAGGCGCTCTTCGTCAGCGAGCACTTCACGACCCGCATCGTCGGCCTGCCCGATGACGAAAGCCGTGACCTGCTGGCGCAACTGTTCGCGCACAGCGTCAGACCCGAGCACCTCTACCGCCACCGCTGGCTGCCGCATGACATGGTGTTCTGGGACAACCGCTCGGTGATGCACCTGGCGACCGGCTGTCCCGAGGACCAGCGCCGCCGGCTGAACCGCACGACGATCGAAGGCGACGTGCCGTTTTGAAGTCGACCCGACCGCGATCGATGCACCCGACATCCCGCCGTGTTGCGGCCGTCCTTCTCGCCGTGCTCGCCTGGGGTGCCGCCCTGCCCGCGCGCGCCGAAGGCCGGCTGCGCATCGCCGAGCAGTTCGGCATCGTCTACCTGTTGCTCAACGTCGCGCAGGACCAGGGGCTGATCGAAAAGCAGGGCAAGGCGCACGGCCTCGACATCAAGGTCGAGTTCGTGAAGCTCTCCGGCGGCGCGGCCGTGAACGAGGCGCTGCTGTCGGGATCGATCGACGTGGCGGGCGCCGGCGTCGGCCCGCTGTTGACGATCTGGGACCGCACGGTCGGCCGGCAGAACGTGCGCGGCATCGCGTCGCTCGGCAACATCCCGTACTACCTCACCAGCATCAACCCGGCCGTCAAGACGATCGCCGATTTCACCGACAAGGACCGCATCGCGCTGCCGGCGGTCGGCGTCTCGGTGCAGTCGCGCATCCTGCAACTCGCGTCGGCCCAGCTGTGGGGCGATGCCCAGTACAACCGGCTCGACAAGAACCAGGTGGCCATTCCGCACCCGGAGGCGACCGCCGCGATCATCAAGGGCGGCACCGAGATCACCGCGCACTTCGGCAACCCGCCGTTTCAGGAGCAGGGCCTGGCGGGCAATCCCGCCGCGCACATCGTGCTGAAGAGCTACGACGTGCTCGGCGGCCCGGCATCGGCCACCGTGCTGTACTCGACCGAAAAGTTCCGCAAGGACAATCCGAAGACCTACAAGGCCTTCGTCGACGCGCTGGCCGAGGCGGCGCAACTGGTCCGCAGCGACCCCGAGCGCGCGGCCGACATCTTCATCCGCACGAACAAGTCGGGCATCGACCGCAAGCTCCTGCTCGGCATCATCAAGAGCCCGGAGGTCGATTACAAGCTGACGCCGCAGCACACCTATGCGCTCGCCGAGTTCATGCACCGCGTCGGCGCGATCAAGAACAAGCCGGTGTCGGCGCGCGACTCCTTCTTCGACGACGCGCACAACGCGCGGGCGAACTGAGCATGGCTGCCATCGCTGACACCATCGTCCGCAGCACCGACCTGCCGCGGACCTCGCTCGGCCTGCCGACGCCGCCGCCGGCCGTCGTGACGGAAGACGCGCTGCTGCAGGTCGACGGCGTGACGCTGGAATACGCCACGCATGAACGCGTCGTCCGCGCGACGCACCGGGTCAGCTTCGATGTGCACCGCACCGACCGCTTCGTGCTGCTCGGCGCCTCGGGATGCGGCAAGTCGTCGCTGCTGAAGGCAATCGGCGGCTTCATCGCACCGCGCGAAGGCGAGATCCGGCTCGATGGGGTGCTCGTGCGCGAGCCCGGTCCGGACCGCGCCGTCGTGCTCCAGGAATTTGACCAGCTGCCGCCGTGGAAGACGGTGCTGGCGAACGTGATGTTCCCGCTGCTGGCATCGCGTCGCCTGCCGCGGAAAGAGGCGCGCGAACGGGCGCTCGAGGTTCTCCGCAAGGTCGGTCTGGCGGACTTCGCCGACGCCCATCCGCACACGCTGTCCGGCGGCATGAAGCAGCGGGTCGCGATCGCGCGCGCGCTTGCGATGCGGCCGAAGGTCCTGCTGATGGACGAGCCCTTCGCGGCACTCGACGCGCTGACGCGCCGCCGCATGCAGGAAGAGCTGCTCGAACTGTGGGAGGCCGAGCGCTTCACGCTGCTGTTCGTGACCCATTCGATCGAAGAGGCGCTGATGCTCGGCAACCGCATCCTCGTCCTCTCGCCGCACCCGGGTCGGGTTCGGGCCGAGCTCAACGCCCATCAGTTCGGCCTGGGGAGCCTGGGAAGCGCTGCGTTCCAGGCGCAGGTGCAGCGCATCCACGGGCTGTTGTTCGATGAACCGGCAGCGGCGAGATGATCCCGCCGTCGCCCCCCATCCGCGCCGAGTTCGTGCGGCCCCTCGAGCCGCTCGGCGTCATCGCGCCGGAGCGCGCGCTGCCGGTGCTCGTGCGGGTGTGGCAGCAGACCGCGGTGCGCAAGGCGGTGATCCTGGTGCTGCTCGCGGCGCTGTGGGAGGCGGGGGCTCGAATCGCGAACAACGACCTGCTGCTGCCGACCTTCCTGCAAGCGGCGCGCGCCTTTGTCGCCGACGTCGCGAGCGGCGAGCTGGTCGAAAAAGCCCGCATCTCCATGGCGCTGCTGCTGCAGGGCTACCTGCTCGGTGTCGCCTGCGCGTTCGTGCTCACCGCGCTCGCGGTGTCGACGCGCTTCGGCCGCGACCTGCTCGGCACGCTCACCGCCATGTTCAACCCGCTGCCGGCGATCGCCCTGATGCCGCTGGCCTTGCTGTGGTTCGGTCTCGGCAAGGCCAGCCTCTTGTTCGTGCTCGTGCACTCGGTGTTGTGGCCGCTCGCGCTCGCGACCTATGCGGGCTTCCAGGGCGTACCGGAGACGCTGCGCATGGCGGGGCGCAACTATGGCCTGCGCGGCCTGCGCTTCGTCGTGCTGGTGCTGGTGCCGTCGGCGCTGCCGGCGATCCTGTCGGGCCTGCGCATCGGCTGGGCTTTTGCCTGGCGCACCTTGATCGCGGCCGAGCTGTTCTTTGGCGCGTCGTCGGGCAAGGGCGGGCTCGGCTGGTACATCTTTCAGAATCGCAACGAGCTCTACACCGACAAGGTGTTCGCGGGGCTGGCGAGCGTGATCCTGATCGGCCTGCTGGTCGAGAACCTCGGCTTCGACACGCTCGAGCGCGTGACGGTGCGGCGCTGGGGCGTGCAGCGCTGAAGGCGTGAGCACGGCCAGGATCGGCCCTTTATCCTGTCGATGCATTTCACCGCGCGCCACTGGCCCCGGGTCGGGCCGGAGGTCGACGCCGTCTCGCATCCGCTCACCGACCTGTTCCACGACGACCGCGGTAACCTGCAGCACTGCGGGAGGGTGGTCCGTTCGCTCGATGCCGCGGTCGGCCAGGTGCTCGCCGTCCTCGATCAAAGCGCCCAGGCCGACGCCACGGTCGTGGTCTTCACCAGCGACAACGGTGGCGAGCGACGAAGCTGGCGGTCCGACGCAGCACCTTCCTGCGCAGCGACGTCTGCGACTTCATCGAGACCTTCGCTTCTTCACTGAAGCGCGAGGTCGTGCAGCGTGCCATGGCGACCGCCCCCGGCACCCGCATCGAGCTTTGACGAACAACGCAGACCTGCCGCTTGCGCTGCCTGTGGTTCGCGTGCGGTGAACTTCGTCGTCGGACCAACGCTTTGCGACTAAGCAATCTCGCATTCCTTCGTTCCCGCAACGAAGGCTGTCGCGTAGGCTGACGCTGATGGTCATCGCCACCACCGGCACGGCCCAATCACTCGAATCAGGAGATCAGCATGTCCGCCGTGCTCACCGAAGCCGCCCTGCACCCAGCCCTCGAGCGGGCCCGTGACGAGGCCCGCGCCACCGGCCTCCCCTATGCGGGCAGGTTGCCTCCGCAGGATGCTTGGGACGTCGTGCAGGCCGGGGCCGCCGTGCTGATCGACGTGCGCTCGGCGGAGGAGCGCAAGTTCGTCGGTCACGTGCCGGAGGCCCTGCATGTGGCCTGGGCCAGCGGGACCAGCCTGACGCGCAACCCGCGCTTCGCGCGCGAGCTCGAGGCCAAGGTCCGCAAGGACGAGCCGGTGCTGCTGCTCTGCCGCAGCGGCAACCGCTCGGCGCTCGCCGCCGAAGCCGCCACGAAGGCCGGCTTCGCCCAGGTGTTCAACGTGCTCGAGGGCTTCGAAGGCGAACTCGACGAAGCACAGCGTCGCGGCACGCGAGATGGCTGGCGTTTTCGCGGCTTGCCCTGGGTGCAGGACTGAATCCATCGGCCAACCCCATGCACATGCACCCCCCCGAACCGTCGGCGGATGCCACCGACGGATTCGAATCGTACCGAAGCGGCAGGGAGAGTACGAACGACACGTCGACCCGACCCGGCGCGTCGAAGGGCCTCGACAGCATCGTCGCCCAACTGCGTCAGGTGCGCGAGCAGTGGCGTCACGCGCGGAAGCGCCCGCGCGACATCGGCGGGCGTGAACTGCCGTCCCGGGAAGCGCTGGCGGCAATCGCGTGCCTCCTGCGCGGCGCCCTGTTCCCGATGCGGCTCGGGCCGCCCGATCTGCGTCAGGAGAGCGAGGACTACTACGTCGGTCACACGCTTGACGCCGTCTTGAGCGCGCTGCTGACGCAAGTCCGCCTCGAACTGAGCTATCAGAATCGGCAGGACCGCCATTCTCCGGACAGCACCGAAGGCCGCGCGCTCGAGATCGTCCACGATTTCGGCGCCGCACTGCCGGGCATACGTTTCTTGCTCGACAGCGATGTGCTGGCGGCCTTCCACGGCGACCCGGCGGCCCGCAGCGTCGACGAAGTGCTGCTCTGCTACCCCGGCATCCACGCGATGATCCATCACCGGATCGCGCACGAGCTGTACATGCTCGGCGTGCCGTTGCTGGCGCGGCTGGTCGCCGAGTTGGCGCACGGCGAGACCGGCATCGACATCCACCCGGGGGCCACCATCGGCCCCGGTTTCTTCATCGACCACGGCACCGGCGTCGTGATCGGCGAGACGGCCACGATCGGGCGCAACGTCCGCCTCTACCAAGCGGTCACGCTGGGCGCGAAGCGCTTCTCGACAGACGACGAGGGTCATCTCCAGAAAGGAGGCGCCCGGCACCCGATCGTCGAAGACGAGGTGGTGATCTACGCCGGCGCGACGATCCTCGGCCGCGTCACGATCGGTCGCGGCTCCACCATTGGCGGCAACGTGTGGCTTACGCGCAGCGTACCGCCGGGCAGCAGCATCTCGCAGGCGACCCTGCTTCAGCAGGCCGCGGTTGCGCCTTCCATGGCGCCTCCACTGCAAGCAGCGCGGTGACACTGCATTGCCGCTTCGGCACCGTGGTTCGTCTGCGCCGCGAAGAGTTGCGCTGGTCGCAAGAAGCGCTGGCCGAGCGCGCCACGCTGAATCGCTCTTACGTCGGCGAAATCGAGCGGGGGCAGGTCGTGCCCTCGCTCGCGACGGTCGACAAGCTCGCCGAGGCGCTGGAGCTGCGCCTGTCGGTGCTGTTCGCCCGGTGCGAAGCTCGGTTGCAGGAATGATGCCTCGGCACGTCGATTGGTGGCGATAGCCGGTTGAGCGCCTCAGGGTTTGCCCTCAAAGTCGCCGGTTGTCGTTTTTCAAACGCCCGTCACTTTTTCCGCAACAGGAGTTTTCATGGCCGACTCAGCGCAGAACGCGCTCAGCGACCTTGGCGCACGGCAACTTGCCAATGCGACCAAGAGCGCGCCCAAGTTAGAGACGATCTCACCGCGCTGGCTCACCCACCTGCTCCAGTGGCTGCCGGTCGAAGCCGGCATCTACCGCCTGAACAAGGTCAAGAACCCCGACAGCGTGCTGGTCGCCTGCACCAACCGCGGCGACGAGTCGGAACTGCCGAGCACCTTCGTCGACTACGAAGACTTCCCACGCGAATATTTCTTGAACGGTGTCAGCACCGTCCTCGACGTCCACACCCGCGTCAGCGACCTCTACAACAGCCCGTTCGACCAGATCAAGGAGCAGCTCCGCCTGACGATCGAGACGATCAAGGAGAAGCAGGAAAGCGAGCTGATCAACAACCCCGACTACGGGCTGCTCGCCAGCGTGCACCCGAACCAGATCGTCTACCCGCTGACCGGCGCGCCCACCCCCGACGACCTCGACGAGCTGCTGACCAAGGTCTGGAAGGAGCCGGCGTTCTTCCTGACGCATCCGCTGGCCATCGCGGCGTTCGGCCGCGAGGCGACGCGCCGCGGCACACCGCCGCCGACAGTCAGCCTCTTCGGCTCGCAGTTCATCACCTGGCGCGGCATTCCGCTGATCCCGTCGAACAAGGTGCCGGTCGCCGATGGCAAGTCGAAGATCCTGCTGCTGCGGGTCGGCGACAAGCGCCAGGGCGTCGTCGGCCTCTACCAGCCGGGCCTCGCGGGCGAGCAGAGCCCGGGCCTTTCGGTGCGCTTCATGGGCATCAACCGCAAGGCGATCTCGTCCTACCTGATCTCGCTGTACTGCTCGCTCGCGGTGCAGACGCACGACGCGCTCGCGGTGCTCGAGGACGTGGAAATCGGCAAATATCACGACTATGCAGACACCTACAAGTGAGCTGCCGCCCGGCCTTGCGCCGCCCTCCGGGTTTCCCGATGACGAGACGCTGACCCGGCTCGCCAACGCCTTTTTCTCCGCCCTGCCGGGGCAGGCGGTGCCGGCGCTGCCCGGAATTGCGGGCTCGACATTGCCCGACGTGGGCACGTCCGGCTTGCCCGGAACGGGCGCTTCTGGTCTCTCCGGTGGGTTCGGCGGGGTCCAGGCGCCGGCGAATCCCTTGCCGCCCGGCGCGAATCCGGGACCACTGGCGAACGGGCCGCAACTGCCGGGAACCCTGGCGCCGGGCGGCAACGCCTTTCCCTCCTCGCCACAGGACATCGCCTCGATCGCCGCCGCCCAGCCGGCAAGGCTGCCGAAGGCGCAGGCGGGCAACGGCGTGCCGGACGTCGTCTACACCTCCGCACCGGCGCTCGACAGCCGCCTGGGCGGTGTCGCACTCGGCGTGCCATCGAACAGCCCCCGTGGCGCCTCGCCGTTCTATTTTCTCGACGACCTGGCGGACGCAGGCGTGCCGACGGCAGGTGCAACACCCTTCGACCCGACTGCCGGTCTGCCCACCTCCGGCAGCGCCCCGCCGGTCGGGCTGCCGTCGAACGCATCGCCCGGCGGCCGGTCTTTCGACGGCGCTCCGTTCGCGGTGTCGAACGCCCCCACGGGTTTCTACTTCACCGACTTCGCCCCGCCCCGGGCGCCCGCGTCGAATCGTACGAACCCTGCGGAGCCGTTGCCGCACGCCGCAGCCTCGGCCCATCCGCCCTTCGACGTCCACGCGATCCGCCGTGACTTCCCCATCCTCGCCGAGCGCGTCCACGGCCGGCCGCTCGCCTGGTTCGACAACGCGGCGACGACGCAGAAGCCGCAGGCGGTGATCGACCGCCTCGCCCACTTCTACGCCCACGAGAACTCCAACATCCACCGTGCCGCCCACGAACTCGCGGCGCGCGCCACCGACGCCTACGAAGGCGCCCGGAAGAAGGCGCAGCAATTCATCGGCGCCGGGTCGGGCGACGAGATCGTCTTCGTCCGCGGCACGACCGAAGGCATCAACCTCGTCGCCAACACCTTCGGACAGACGCACGTCGGCGCCGGCGACGAGATCATCGTCTCGCACCTCGAGCACCACGCCAACATCGTGCCCTGGCAGATGCTCTGCCAACGCAAGGGCGCGAAGCTGCGGGTGATTCCGGTCGACGACTCGGGGCAGGTGCTGCTCGAGGACTTCAAGCGGCTGCTGAGCGACAAGACCAAGCTCGTCTCGGTCACACAGGTGTCGAATGCGCTCGGCACCGTCGTGCCAGTCGCCGAGATCGTCGAGATCGCGCACCGCGCCGGCGCCAAGGTGTTGATCGACGGCGCCCAGTCGGTCTCGCACATGCGGGTCGACGTGCGCGCGCTCGACGCCGACTTCTTCGTCTTCAGCGGCCACAAGGTCTTCGGCCCGACCGGCATCGGCGTGGTGTACGGCAAGAGCGCGATCCTCGAGGACCTGCCGCCCTATCAAGGCGGCGGCAACATGATCCAGGACGTGACCTTCGACAAGACGGTCTACCACGCACCGCCGACGCGCTTCGAGGCCGGCACCGGCAACATCGCCGACGCGGTCGGGCTGGGTGCCGCGCTCGACTACGTGCAGCGCATCGGCATCGAGAACATCGGCCGCTACGAGCACGAGCTGCTCGAGTACGCGACGCATCACCTGGCGCCGATTCCCGGCGTGCGCCTGATCGGCACGGCGCGCGACAAGGCGAGCGTGCTGTCGTTCGTGCTCGACGGCTACTCGACCGACGAGGTGGGCCATGCCCTGAACCAGGAAGGCGTCGCGGTACGCACCGGCCACCACTGCGCCCAACCGATCCTGCGCCGCTTCGGCGTCGAGGCGACGGTGCGCCCGTCGCTCGCGTTCTACAACACGACCGAGGAGGTCGACCGCTTCATCGGGGTCGTGCAAACGCTGAACCCGCGCCGCCCGTCGATGGCTGATTCAGGCGAGCATCGATGGGCGGAACGAGCAGTTCACGCGTGCATGGGCACATCGACGACCGGCTGACCGACCTGGAGCATTCGCTGGAGCGGTTGGAGCGCATCACCTGCTCAGGCCGCCTGACCTCCCGCCAGCCGCCGAACGCCGGCGCCTCGGCGTCGTTGACGGGACTGACGCTCATCGCCGCGCCGGCAGCGCCCGGGACCAGCCGGCAGCGCATAAGCAAACACGGAATCGTTCGTTCACAGGCTCGGGAACGACCACTAACGTCACGCGTCTCCGTCGCTCCCGAGTCCTGCTATCCATGAAGCCGTTCCGCTCGCTCGCCGCCGCGCTCACCCTGTTCGCCGCGACCTCGATGGCCCTTGCGCAGCAGCCGTCGGTCATCCGCATCGGCGTCGCGACCGGCGGCGTCGGCACGCCGCCACGCACCGGCAGCTCGACCGTCGGCATCGTCAACTCGCAAGGCCTGCTCGAGAAGGAGTTCGCGAAGGACAACATCAAGGTCGACTGGATCTTCTTCAAAGGCGCCGGCCCGGCGGTCAACGAGGCGCTCGTCAACCACCAGCTCGACTTCGCCTGGCAGGGCGACCTGCCGTCGATCGTGCACCGCGCCGGCGGCGTGAAGACCCGCATCATCGTCGGCAGCGGCGTGCGCAACGGCATGTACCTCGCCGTGCCGCCGGATTCCACGATCACGAAGATCGAGGACCTGAGGGGCAAACGCGTCGCCGTCTTCAAGGGCACCAACCTGCATCTCGCCACGGTGCGGGCCCTCGCCGCGCATGGGCTGAAGGAAAGCGACCTGAAGCTCATCAACCTCGACCCCCCGGCCGCGCAGGCGGCGCTCACGACCAAGGACATCGACGCCGCATTCGGCTACGTCGAACTCTTCGTGGTGCGCGACAAGGGCGCCGCCAAGGTCGTGTGGTCGGCGGCGCAGGACTCCTACCGGTTCACCCGCCAGACGGTGCTGCTGGTCGACGACGACTTCGCGAAGCGCCAGCCGCAGATCGTGCAGCGCGTCGTCGACACCGTCGTCAAGACCGCCCGCACCTATTCCGACGAAGCGCAGCGCGGCGAGCTGTTCGCGCAATGGGGCAAGGCGGAGTTCCCGGAGAAGATCTGGCGCGAGGACTTCATCGGCCAGCCGCTGCGGGTGCGTCTCTCGCCGCTGCTCGACCCCTTCCTCGTCGCCCGCTACAAGGACGCGAGCGAGGAGTCGTTCAGGCTGAAGCTGACGCGCAGCAAGCCCGAGATCGACAGCTGGTTCGACCGCAGCTTTCTCGACGCGGCGTTGAAGTCGCAGAAGCTCGAAGGTTACTGGCCCGAGTACGCGGCCGACGGCAACCTCGTCGGCAGCAGCGTCGCAGCCGCGCGGTGAGCGGGTCGATGCGACGCGACCTGATGTTCCCGCTCGACGGCGTCTCGACGCCGCTCGACCTGCATCTCGACGTGCAGCGCGAGCACGGGGACCACGATGCGGAGCAGGCGCGGCAGTCCCAGTCCGCGTGGCGCCGTTCGTTCATGGAAAGGGCCTGGCCGCGGCTGCGCGACGCGCTGCTCGCCTGGCCGCTGCCGCTCGCCCTGCTCGCGCTTTGGGCCGTGTCGGCGCATTTCGAATGGATCGCGCCGCAGGTGTTGCCGTCGCCCGAGGCGGTGGCAATCACCTTTCGCGATTCGCTGGTCAGCGGCGACCTCTGGGCCAACCTGCAGGTCAGCCTGCTCCGCGTGCTGGCCGGCTTCTCGGTCGGCCTCGTCGGCGGCCTCGCGCTGGGTGTCGCGATGGGGCTGTCGCCGACCTTCAAGGACTACGTCTACCCGATCTTCAAGGCCTTCGCCCAGGTGCACGTGCTGGGGTGGCTGCCGCTGCTGATGCTGCTGGTCGGCATCGACGAGACGCTCAAGATCATCCTGATCAGCAAGGCAGCGCTGGTGCCGATCGCGCTCAACACCTACAAGGGCATCCAGAACGTGCCGACGCGCTTCATCGAGGTGGGCCGCGTGCTGCGCTTCACCCGCTGGCAGATGCTGTCGCGGGTCGTGTTCCCGGCCGCACTCGCGCCGATCTGGAACGGCATCCGCTACGGCCTCACGCACGCCTGGCTGGCGCTGGTGGTGGTCGAGCTGCTCGCATCGAGCGAAGGGCTCGGCTTCATGATCGTCTACGGCCGGCAGCTGTTTCAGCTCGACGTGGTGCTGGCGGCGGTGGTTGTCGTCGGTGCCGTCGGCTTCGGGCTCGACAAGCTGCTCGCGGCGATCGAGAAGCGCCTGCTGGGCTGGCGCAAGGAGGCGTTCTGATGTCGCCCGCGAGCGTGCCGAAGCCGCTGCGCGGCGTCGTCATTCCGCTCGTGCTGCTCGGGCTCTGGTGGGCGGCGGTGCGCTTCGGCTGGTCGACCTCGCCGTTGCTGGTCGCGCCGTCGAAGGTCTGGGAGACCGGGGTCGATCAGGTCGTGAGCGGCAAGGTCTTCGCTGCCCTCGGCGCCAGCCTCTGGCGCGACCTGGTCGGCTTCGCGATCGGCGCCATCGCCGGGCTCGTCTTCGGCGCCCTGCTCGGCGCCTCCCGGCTGGCCGAGAAGCTCGTCGGGCCCAGCTTCCACACCTTGAAGCAGATCTCGCTGTTCGCCTGGATCCCGCTGCTGTCGGTCTGGTTCGGCCTCGGCGACGCGGCCAAGGTCGCGTTCCTCTCGCTCGCCGCCTTCTTCCCGGTGGTGCTCAACACGTTCGAAGGCATTCGCGGCGTGCCGGCCGACCTGCTCGAGGTGGCGCGGGTGCTGAAGTTCACCCGGGCGCAGCGCTGGCGCAAGGTGATCCTGCCGGCGGCCTCTCCCTCGATCTTCGCCGGCATCCACCTCGGGCTGATCTACGCCTGGCTCGCGACGCTGGGCGCCGAGTACCTGCTCGTCTCGGGGCAAGGCATCGGCAACCTGATGATCGACGGCCGCGAGCAGTTCCGGATGGACGAGGTGCTCTTCGGCGTCTTCGTCGTCGGGCTCGTCGGCTTCGTGCTGAACTGGCTC
>CAZZWY010000058.1:0-12442 GCA_964657785.1 uncultured Acetobacteraceae bacterium | reverse complement strand
GACGTGCAGGTCGAGGCGACGTTTCCCGACGGCACCAAGCTCGTCACCGTGCACCAGCCGATCGCCTGAGGAGCCTTCCGAATGATTCCAGGCGAACTGATCACCGACGGGCCCGACCACGACCTGAACCCCGGCCGCCGGACGGCAACCGTCGTGGTCGAAAACACCGGCGACCGGCCGATCCAGGTCGGCTCGCACTACCACTTCGCCGAAACCAACGGCGCGCTGCGCTTCGACCGCGACGCCGCGCGCGGCATGCGGCTCAACATCGCCTCGGGCACGGCGGTACGCTTCGAGCCGGGGCAGCAGCGGACGGTCGAGCTCGTCGACTACGCCGGCGACCGCACCGTCTACGGCTTTCGCGGCCTCGTGCAGGGAGCGCTCTGATGGCGACGATCACGCGCCGCGGCTACGCCGAGATGTTCGGCCCGACGACCGGTGACCGGGTGCGCCTGGCCGACACCGGCTTGATCGTCGAGGTGGAAAAGGACTTCACCCTCGCCGCCGGCGGCTACGGCGAAGAAGTGAAGTTCGGCGGCGGCAAGACGATCCGCGACGGCATGGGCCAAAGTCAGCGGCTCGCGGCCGAAGTTGCCGACACCGTCATCACGAACGCGCTGATCATCGACCACTGGGGCATCGTCAAGGCCGACATCGGGCTCAAGAACGGCCTGATCGCGGCCATCGGCAAGGCCGGCAACCCCGACGTGCAACCCGGCGTCGACATCGTGATCGGCCCCGGCACCGAGATCATCGCCGGCGAAGGCAACATCGTCACTGCCGGCGGCATCGACACCCACATCCACTTCATCTGCCCGCAGCAGATCGAGGAAGCGCTGATGAGCGGCGTGACGACGATGATGGGCGGCGGCACCGGCCCCGCGACCGGCACCTTCGCGACGACCTGCACGCCCGGCCCGTGGCACATCCACTCGATGCTCAAGGCCGCCGAGTCGTTCCCGATGACCCTCGGCTTCCAGGGCAAGGGCAACGCCTCGCTGCCGCGCGCGCTCGAGGAGCAGATCGAGGCTGGTGCCTACGGCTTGAAGCTCCACGAGGACTGGGGCACGACGCCGGCGGCGATCGACAACTGCCTCTCGGTCGCCGATGCGCACGACGTCCAGGTCACGATCCACACCGACACGCTGAACGAATCGGGCTTCGTCGAGGACACTTTCGCCGCCTTCAAGGGCCGCACGATCGCGACCTTCCACACCGAGGGCGCCGGCGGCGGCCATGCGCCCGACATCATTCGCGCTGCCGGCCTGCCGAACGTGCTGCCGTCGTCGACCAACCCGACGATGCCCTACACGGTCAACACGATCGACGAGCACCTCGACATGCTGATGGTCTGCCACCACCTCGACGCATCGATCGCCGAGGACCTGGCCTTCGCCGAGAGCCGCATCCGCCGCGAGACGATCGCCGCCGAGGACATCCTCCACGATCTCGGCGTGTTCTCGATGATGTCGTCCGACAGCCAGGCGATGGGCCGGGTCGGCGAGGTGATCCTGCGCACCTGGCAGGCGGCGCACAAGATGAAGGCGCAGCGCGGCAGCCTGCCCGAAGACAGCGCGCGGAACGACAACTTCCGCGTCAAGCGCTACATCGCCAAGTACACGATCAACCCGGCGATCGCGCAGGGCATCTCGCACGTCGTCGGCTCGGTCGAGGTCAACAAGCTGGCCGATCTGGTCGTCTGGAAGCCGGCGTTCTTCGGCGTCAAGCCGAGCCTGATCCTCAAGGGCGGGATGATCGCAGCGGCCGCGATGGGCGACCCGAACGCGTCGATCCCGACGCCGCAGCCGGTGCACTACCGGCCGATGTTCGGCGCCTACGGCTCGGCGATGGACTCGACCTGCATCACGTTCGTCTCCAAAGCCGCCGCCGCCGCCGGCGTGCCGGCCAAGCTCGGCCTGAAGCGCCGCACCGAGGCCGTGATGAACACGCGCACGATCGGCAAAGCCGACATGGTCCTGAACAGCGGCACGCCGAAGATCGAAGTGGACGCCCAGACCTACGAAGTACGCGCGGATGGCGTGCTGCTCACCTGCGAACCGGCCACCGAGCTGCCGATGGCGCAGCGCTATTTCCTGTTCTGAAGCGTCGCCGGCCGGCCCCCTGCTCGAGTCACCGTCACCTCGGCAACGACTTCCGCACAACAAGGGACGTCGCCCCGGCGCCGCTGCGGTTTAATCGCCTGACTCACCCTGCCGTCGCGGTCTGGCGAACGGCTCGTTTCAGGAGATCGCCATGTCTCAAATCACCGACCGCCGTCGAGACGGCGAGACCGCGCGCTGGCGCCCGGCCTGCTGTTTCATCGTGCCGCCCGACGTGCTGCAGCGGTACTCGCGCGACGGGAGCCTCTCCCCCGCGACCCGCAAGGCGCTCCAGGAAAGCTACCTCGAGACCGAGCGCCTGCGCGGCCTGCGCGAGGCGCACCGGATCGCGTCCCTGCGCGACCCGAGGCGCTTGCAGTCGCTGCTGGGGGTGGCGCCGCACACGCCGGTGCAGCACCTGTTTGACTGCAAGCATCGCAAGAACTTGCCGGGCACGCCGGTCCCGACACCGACGGCGGGCTTCAAGACCGCCTTCGACACGACGGCGAAGGTCATCGAGTTCTACAAGACGGTGCTCGGCCGCAACTCGGTCGACGACAAGGGCTTCGATCTGGTCTCGAGCCTGCACTACGACAACAACTACGACAACGCCTTCTGGAACGGCCAGCAGATGGTCTACGGCGACGGCGACGGTCAGCTCTTCGTCGAGATGTACCTCTCCCCGGACGTCATTGGCCACGAACTGACCCACGGTGTCACGCAGAACGAGAGCGCACTGCGCTACGAAGGCGAATCCGGCGCGTTGAACGAAAGCATCAGCGACGTGTTCGGTGCCGTCTTCAACCAGTGGCTCAACGAGTGGCAGGCGACCGAGGACAGAGGCTGGCTGATCGGCGCGGGCATCATGGCGCCGCCCGCAGTCGCCAAGGGCTTCACCTGCCTGCGCGACATGGTGGCGCCGAGCGCCAAGCATTGCCTCTCGCCGCAGCCGGACGACTACGCCAAGATCGACCCGACCGCCGACGTTCACGACAACAGCGGCGTGCCGAACAAGGCCTTCGCGCTTTTCGCCCGTGCCGTCGGCGGCGCCGCCTGGGCGGACCCGATCAAGGTCTGGTACGACACCTGCACCGACCGGCATCTGCGCGCCGACGCCACCTTCGCCGAATTCGCCACCTTGACGGTCGCGAGCGCGGCCAAGCGCGGCGGCACGCTCGCTGCGGCGTGCCAGAACGCCTGGACGCAGGTCGGCGTCTCGGGCCTCGGCGCCTGATGGACACCGACGCCGCCGCGCCACCTGGCAGGGGCGGGGCGCCGCCGGGTGGGCGGGTCCGCATCGAGCGGCGCGGCGGCCTGGCCGGCCTTCGCCTGAGCGCCGAGTGCGACCGCGCGTCGCTCACGACCGCGCAGCACGACGCATTGGCGAGGGTCTTCGACAGCGCCGCTGCCGGGGCGGCGGCGGCACCGGCGCTCGGCGCCGACCGGTTCAGCTTTCGGATCCGCCTCATCGGCGGCCCGGGCGAAGACCGCAGCGTCGACATCCCCGAGCAGGCGATGCCCGCCGCGCTCGCGGCGCTGGTGCGGCCGGCGTTGTTGCCGTAGCGGGTCGGACGGCTTCCTGCGACACTGACCCCCACGACCGTTTTCGCTGCTGCCCATGCTCACCGTCAACAAACTCATTCCGCAGGCGCGCGGCCTCGCGCCTGCCTTGACGCGCCGCGCCGCGAGCGTCGAGATCGACTGGGACGTGCGGCAGCGCAGCCGCTTCGATGCGATCGATTCGACCGGCCGCGCGCTCGGCGTTTTCCTGCCCCGCGGCAGCATCGTCCGGGGAGGCGACGTGCTGGTGGGAGAGGACGGCTCGCTGATCGTCGTCAAGGCCGCCGTGCAGCCGGTGCTGGTCGTCACGCCCTGCCCCGAACACGGCACGCCGTTCGATCTGATGCGCGCGGCCTATCACCTCGGCAACCGTCATGTCGCCCTCGAGTTGCGGCCCGATCGGCTGCAGCTCGAGCCCGACCATGTGCTGGCTGGCCTGCTGCGCCAGATGGATCTGATCGTCGGCGAAGCACAGGCGGCCTTCGAACCGGAGAACGGCGCGTACGCAGCGACGGGGCACGCGCATGTCCCCGCGGCGAGCGCGAGCGATGGTCACGATCGCCACACGCACGAGGAACACGCCCACGGACCGCATTCGCACGCGAGCCCGCGCCCGGAACGCGGCGCCACCCTTCAGGTCCATGAACAGCAGGACCACGGCCACCACGATCGGGCCGCCCTCGCCGCCGGTCACGTCCACGGACCCGGCTGCAACCACGACCACCCGGGCTGAGCGGCGCCGTGCCGCGTCCTCGCGCGCGCCCTGCTCGCCGGGCGCCGGCGTCGATGCCGGCCGCCGCGCTGCTGCAACTGATGTGGCTGGCCTCGCCGGCGCTGCCGGTCGGCGGCTTCAGCTATTCGGAAGGCCTGGAAACGGCAGTCGATTCGGGCCGGGTCGACGGCGAGGCGACCGCGACCGGCTGGCTCGTCGATCAACTGCGGCTCGGGCTCGCTCGCGCGGAACTGCCGGTCGTCGCGACGGCCTTCAAGGCATGGCTGCGCCGGGACCTGCCTCGGGTGCGCGAACTCAACGCCTGGATCACGGCAACGCGCGAGACGACCGAGCTGCGCCTGCAGACCGAGCAGATGGGCCGCTCGCTCGTCGAGTGGCTGAAGAACCGCGGCGGCAGCGTCGACGAGCGCGTCGCGCAGCTCAAGGCCCTGGCGCCGGCGCCGACCTGGCCGGTCGGCTTCGCCCTCGCCGCCGCGCAGACCGGCGCCCCGCTGCGCGAATCGCTGCTCGCCTATGCCTTCGGCTGGTCGGAAAACATGGTGCAGGCAGCGCTCAAATCGGTGCCGCTCGGCCAGGCCGCCGGCCAGCGTGTGCTGGCGGCGCTCGCCGAGCAGGTCCCCGCCGCCGTCGAGGCCGCGCTCGCGGTGCCCGACAGCGGCCGACAGGCCTTCACCCCGATGCTCGCGATCGTCTCGGCGCAGCACGAGACGCAGTATTCGCGCCTGTTCCGTTCCTGACCGCGCAATCGTTCCGAAGCCCGGTGGCAGTTCCATCTCGACTCGAAAAAACCGGCTGGGTGATCAACACCCTTCGTTTCGACCACAAATGGCCGTAGCTTCCCGACGGCCAATGGAGCCGCATGAGTTGGCCGGCTTGCCCGAACCGAGCGGCCGATCCCTGCCACCGTCAACATGAACCCGACCCACCGATGCCGAGAAACATCGAGATCAAGGCCCGCCTCGCGCTCGACGCCGAAGCCATGAACGCGCTGCTCGGCCGGGCCCAGGCGCTCGCCGACCACGGGCCCGAGCCGATCGCCCAGGACGACACCTTCTTCGCCTGCGCCCAGGGTCGCCTCAAGCTGCGCGTGTTCGCCGACGGCCACGGCGAGCTGATCGCCTACCGCCGCGCCGATGCGGCCGGGCCGAAGACGTCGGACTACCGGATCACCCCGGTCGCCGACCCGGCGTCGCTGCGCGAGACGCTGACCCACGCGCTCGGCCAGACGGGCAGGGTCGTCAAGCAGCGAACCCTGCTGCTGATCGGGCGCACCCGCGTCCACCTCGACCGCGTCGTCGGCCTCGGGGATTTTCTCGAGCTCGAGGTCGTGTTGGCCGACGACGAGCGCGAGGCGGTCGGCGAGGCCGAGGCGCACGCGCTGCTCGAACGCCTGCAGATCGGGGCTACGCAGCTCGTGCGCGGCGCGTATGTCGACCTGCTGAACGGTCCGGCGTGCCCATAATCGGCCCATGACGTCCCCCCTGCACCAGATCACCGGCCGTACCCGCAAGCTCCCGCCGCTGCGGGTCGGTGTCGGCGGCCCGGTCGGCTCCGGCAAGACGACGCTGGTGGAGATGCTGTGCAAGACGATGCGCGAGCGCTACGACCTCGTCGTCGTCACCAACGACATCTACACCAAGGAAGACCAGCGCCTGCTCACCGTGGCCGGCGCCCTCGACGCCGAGCGCATCATGGGCGTGGAGACCGGCGGCTGCCCACACACCGCGATCCGCGAGGACGCGTCGATCAACCTCGAGGCCGTCGACCGGATGCTCGAGAAGTTCCCGAACGCCGACATCGTCTTCATCGAGAGCGGCGGCGACAACCTCGCCGCCACCTTCAGCCCCGAACTCTCGGACCTGACGCTCTACGTGATCGACGTCGCCGCCGGCGAGAAGATTCCGCGCAAGGGCGGCCCGGGGATCACGAAGAGCGACCTCTTCGTCATCAACAAGACCGATCTCGCGCCGCACGTCGGCGCCAACCTGTCGGTGATGGAGGCCGACACCCGGCGCATGCGCGGTGCACGGCCCTACGTGATGACGAACCTGAAGACGCGCGCCGGCCTGGCCGATGTCGTCACGTTCATCGAGAAGCGCGGCCTGCTGCTCGCTTGAGCCCCATGCGCACCCTGCCGCTGCGCCTCCATCCCGGTGACGATCTGCGCGAGGCACTGCAACGGGCAGTGCGCATCGAGGGCGTGGACGCCGCCTTTGTGATCGCCGGGATCGGCAGCCTCAGCGCCGCGGCGATCCGGTTCGCCGGCGCGTCGCAGGCCTCGCTGCTGCGCGGCGACCTCGAGATCGTCGGCCTCGCGGGCACGATCGCGCCGGACGGCTGCCACCTGCACGTCACCGTGTCGGATGCCGAAGGCGAAGTCCGCGGCGGTCACGTCGCGCCCGGTTGCGTGGTCCGTACCACCGCGGAGCTGCTGCTCGCTTTGCTGCCCGATTGGCGCTTCGGCCGCGAGGACGACCCCGCCACCGGCTACCCGGAACTGACGGTGCGCCCGCGCTGAACGGCCGGGATTCCGCGACGCTCCGACCGCGACCCATGATTCAGCGAATCCCGCCGACGCCGCCAAGCGCCTTGACCGCCCCCGCCCCGATCGCCGCGCCGAAGCGCTTTGCCAGCCGCTCGGCGACGTTCTCCTTGGGCGTGTAGTCGACCACGTCCTCGGCCTTGACGACGTCGCGGGCAACCTGGTCGAGGCTCCCGAGATGGTCGATCAGGCCGAGATCGAGCGCCTGCTGCCCGGTCCAGAAGAGGCCGCTGAAGAGCTCGGGCGTCTCCTTCAGGCGCGTCCCGCGGCCCTGGCGGACGACGGCGATGAACTGCTGGTGGATCTGGTCGAGCATCGTCTGCAGGAATGCCCGCTGGCTCGGCGGCAAGGGCGAGAACGGATCGCCGATGCCCTTGTTCTGGCCGGCAGTCAGGAGCCGGCGCTCGACGCCGAGCTTTTCCAGCAACCCGGTCGCGCCCCAGCTGTCCATCAGTACGCCGATCGAGCCGACGATCGACGCCTTGTCGGCATAGATCTCGTCGGCGGCGACGGCGATGTAGTAGGCGCCCGACGCGCAGGTCTCGTCGACGACCGCGTAGACCTTCTTGTTGTGCAGCACCTTCAGGCGACGGATCTCGTCGTTGATGATGCCCGCCTGCACCGGGCTGCCGCCGGGCGAGTTGATGCGCAGGACGACGGCCTTGGCGCTGGCGTCCTCGAAGGCGGTGCGGATGCCGGGGAGCAGGTTGTCGGCGCTCGCCTCCTGGCCCTCGCCGATCTCGCCGCGGATCTCGATCAAGGCGGTGTGCGGCCCGGCCGGGGCAGCGGCCCGGCCGCGGCCGGCCCAGAGCGAGGCCACGATCAGCGCCAGCACGAGCAGCCAGAAGACCCGGAAGACGATGCGCCAGCGGCGTTCGCTGCGGCGGTCGCGCAGGTAGTCGCGGGCGAAGCGCTCGGCGACGCCGTCCCAGCCGGTGCGCGCCTCGGCCGCGGCGACGGGCGGGTTGGAATCGATGGGGGTCATTGGAAAAAGGTTCAGTCGCCGAAGGCCGGCCGGGTGTCGCGGGAAGGATACCAATAGACCTCGCCGTCACGCTCCTCGAGGGCGATCTTCGTCAGTGCACCGCGTCCGCACGGGCCGCCGGCACAGCGGCCGGTCGCCGGCTCGTAGGCCGCGCCGTGCGTCGAGCAGAGGATGTACTCCTTGCTGCTGTCGAGGAACTCGCCGGGCTGCCAGTCCATCTCCATCGGCACGTGCAGGCAGCGGTTCAGGTAGGCGACGGCCTGGCCGTCGAAGCGCAGCGCGAAGGCGCGCGCCGGCTCGCGGAAATGCAGCACCTCGAAGGAGAGCGCCAGGCCCTTTTCCTCGAGCTCGGACGACGCGCAGAGGCGCTGCGGCGGCGGGAGCTGCGGCTCAGGCATGCTCGAGCAGCCAGGTCTGCAGGTCGGCGACCGAGGCGGCGACGTGGCGCGGCGCGAAGCCCGCGAACTCCGAGACCGCATGCGCCCCGTAGGCGACGCCGACGCTCGCGGTGCCGGCGTTGACGGCGAGTTGCAGGTCATGCGTCGTGTCGCCGATCATCAGCGTGCGCGCCGGCTCGACCGCCAGCACCTCCATCAGCTCGACGAGCATCCGCGGGTCGGGTTTGGACGCCGTCTCGTCGGCAGTGCGCGTTGCGTCGAAGAGGCCGTGCAGCGCGACGCGTTCGAGCACGTCGTCGAGCCCGCGGCGCGATTTGCCGGTGGCGACGGCGAGGCGGTGACCGCGCGCCTTCAACGCCCGCAGCATCTCAAGCGCGCCGTCGAAGAAGACGACCTGGTGCTGCGCCTTGAAGTAGTGGTGACGGTAGCGGTCGGCCAGGTCGCGGTAGCGCTCGCGCGGCAGTTCCGGCGCGGCATGCTGCAGCGCTTCGATGAGACCCATGCCGATCACGTAGCTCGCGTCCCGGTCGCTCGGCACCCGGACCTCGAGGTCGGCGCACGCAGCCTGGATGCAGCGCGTGATCAACGCGGTCGAATCGAAGAGCGTGCCGTCCCAATCGAAGACGATCAGGTCGAACTGGCGGGGTGGGGTCATGGGGCGAGCGCCTGGAGCAGAGCCTCGCATTCTGCCGGGATCGGCGCCTCCAGCGAGAGCGGCTCGCCGTTGGCCGGATGGGCGAAACGGAGATGACGGGCGTGCAGGAACATGCGGTCGAAGCGGCAGCCGGGCACGCGATCGCCCCGCGCCAGCGCCCGGTTGAGCGCGAAATCGCCGTATTTCTCGTCGCCGACGACGGGAAAGCCTTCGTGCGCGAGGTGGACGCGAATCTGGTGCGTGCGGCCGGTCTTGATCGTCACGTCGAGCAGGGTAAAGTCGCCGAGGCGCTGCGCAATTCTCACCAGCGTGATCGCGCGCCGGCCGGCGTCCGCCTTGGGGTTCCGATCATCCTGAGCTTGTGGCCCCGATCGTCCCGAGCTTGTCGAAGGAAGGACCGCCACGACGCGGCGTTCGCCCTGCGGCGTCAGGAATTTGTGCAGCGCAACGTCGATGACCTTGCGCGCGGCCGGCCACTCACCGCCCACGAGTGCCGAATAGGTCTTCTGGATCGTCTTCTCGCCGCTGTGGACGCGCAGCTGGTCCTGGAGCACGACCAGCGCCGAGCGCTTCTTCGCGACCAGCAGCAAGCCGGAGGTTTCCTTGTCGAGCCGGTGGACGAGCTCGAGAAACTTTGCCGTCGGGCGAGCCCGCCTGAGTTGCTCGATCACCCCGAACGCGACGCCGCTGCCGCCGTGCACTGCGACACCCGCGGGCTTGTCGATCGCGAGCAGGTGCTCGTCTTCGAAGACGACCGCGAACTCGCGCGGCGGCGCCGCGGCCGCCTCTCGCGGCTGCGCCGAGGTTGCCGAGGTGCGGACCGGCGGGACGCGAATCTCGTCGCCGAGCGCGAGCCGGGTGTCGGGCCCGGCCCGACCCTTGTTGACCCGCACCTCGCCGGACCGGATGACCCGGTAGACATGCGTCTTCGGCACGCCCTTGAGCACCTTGACGAGGAAATTGTCGAGCCGCTGCCCCTCGGACGCGTCGTCGACGACCAGCCGTAGCACACCGGGCACCGTCGTGGCCGCGGAGGCCCCCGCTGCGCTCGCCGCCGGCGTATCTTTGGTGCCTATAATGCAGCGCACCGCGTGATGCTGTAAGTGTTTGATCTGCAAGAGTTTAGCCTTCGGGACGACATGAACGGCCAGGCGTGGCGGTCGGGCGAAGGCCTGGCCACCCGGTGATGCAACGCTCAGGCGTGCGGCGGGCCCTGTCCCCAAGTGACAAGGCGGCCGAGGCGCCCGAGCGGCAGAGCGAACGAAGAACGAACGCATTCAAAGGTTTTCGGCTGGAGACCGGGTCATGCGGACCGCCGGCGACGGCGTTCCAGTGGCACGCCCGCGCTCCCGCCCGCGTCCAGTGGACTTACGCGGATGTCGACCCCCACCCCCGGATCACCGCGCGCCAAGCGCTGGCCGCCCAGGCCAAGAGCCTCGGGCGCAGCGAGCGAACGACGCACGGCCCGAGAGGCGGCCGTCGACGACCTTGCCGCACGCGCCCTGCCCACACGGCAGCTTCGCGAGCGGCACACCGTCGAACTCCCTGCCACGCACGCGCCAACGCTGCTTCCTGAACGGCCGGTCGCCTGAACGGCCGTTCATCCGCAGTCCAGGGCGACACCCTTCGGTTCCTTCCCCGTTCACTCGTGCATCGATCGTCGCTCACTGGCTTCGGCCGGCGCGACTGCGAGTGATGCACGGCCCGCTCCCACCCCCGAGCGGCCGGGCGAAGGAGAGTTCCCATGAAGCGCATGCTGATCAACGCGACGCAGCCCGAAGAGCGGCGGCTCGCGATCGTCGACGGCCAGAAGTTGATGGACTTCGAGACCGAAATCGAGGGTCGTGAACAACGCAAGGGCAACATCTACAAGGCGGTCGTGACGCGGGTCGAGCCCTCGCTCGAAGCCTGCTTCATCGACTACGGCGAGGACCGCCACGGCTTTTTGCCGTTCAAGGAAATCTCGAAGACCTATTTCCGCGAAGGCGCCTCGGTGCGCGACGCGCGCATCCAGGACTGCATCTCGAACGGCCAGGAACTGCTGGTGCAGGTCGAGAAGGAAGAGCGCGGCAACAAGGGCGCGGCGCTGACCACATTCGTCTCGCTCGCGGGCCGCTACCTCGTCCTGATGCCGAACAACCCGCGCGGCGGCGGCGTCTCGCGCCGGATCGAGGGCGAGGACCGCGAGGAGCTGAAGGAGAACCTCGACCAGCTCGAGTACCCGAAGGGCATGAGCCTCATCGCCCGCACCGCCGGCATCGGCCGCAGCGCCCCCGAGCTGCAGTGGGACCTGAACTACATGCTCAAGCTCTGGACCGCCATCGACGGCGCGTCCAAGGCCGGCAAGGGCGCGTTCCTGATCTACCAGGAGTCGAGCCTCGTCATCCGCGCGATCCGCGACTATTTCACCGCCGACGTCGGCGAGATCCTGATCGACACCGACGACATCTACGAGCAGGCCCAGCAGTTCATGGCCCACGTGATGCCGGAGACGGCGCACAAGGTCAAGCGCTACCGCGACGATGCGCCGCTCTTCTCGCGCTTCCAGATCGAGCACCAGATCGAGACCGCGTTCTCGCGCACCGTCAACCTGCCGTCGGGCGGCGCGATCGTGATCGACCACACCGAGGCGCTGGTCTCGGTCGACGTCAACTCGGCGCGCTCGACGCGCGGCTCCGACATCGAGGAAACCGCGACCCGCACCAACCTCGAAGCCGCCGACGAGATCGCCCGCCAGATGCGCTTGCGCGACCTGGGCGGCCTGATCGTCGTCGACTTCATCGACATGGAGGAGTCGAAGAACCGGCGCGAGGTGGAAACCCGTCTGCGCGACGCGCTTCGGCAGGACCGCGCCCGGGTGCAGTTCAGCTCGATCAGCAAGTTCGGCCTGCTCGAACTCTCGCGCCAGCGGCTGCGCCCGGCGCTGAGCGAAGGCAGCCACATCACCTGCCCGCGCTGCAACGGCACCGGCCACATCCGCGACACCGAATCCAGCGCGCTGCAGATCCTGCGCATGGTGCAGGAGGAGTCGATGAAGGACAACACCGCCGCCGTGCACGTGCAGGTGCCGGTCGAGGTGACGTCGTTCCTGCTCAACGAGAAGCGCACCGAGATCACGAAGATCGAGCTGAAGCAACGGGTGACCGTGCTGCTGGTGCCGAACAAGGCGCTCGAGACGCCGAACTACCGGCTCGAACGCCTGCGCCACGACGATCCGCGGCTCGAGAACCTGCAGGCCAGCTACACGATGATCGACGAGCCCGAAGAGGAAGTCGGCATCACCCGGCGCGAGAAGGCCAAGCCGAAGCAGGAGCCGGTCATCAAGGGCATCCTGCCCGAGACGCCGGCGCCGGTCGCGATGCCGAAGCCGGTGGCCGTGGCAGCGGCACCGGCACCCGTGCCGATCGCCCCGACGCCCGCGCCAGCTCCCGCGCCGGCCGCCGTCTCGACACGGGCGCCGGACCCGGCCG
>CAZZWY010000057.1:0-12443 GCA_964657785.1 uncultured Acetobacteraceae bacterium | reverse complement strand
GGCGGCGGCGGTGGGGGATACAGCGGCGGCGGAGGCGGGGTCGAGGGAAACGGCGGCGGCGGTGGCTCGTACAACGTGGGGATGGTCAACAGCGACCTGATTTCACTCGCCGGAGTGAACGCTGGCGACGGCTTTGCGACGCTGGAGTTGCTGTCGCCGGTCTCGGCGACGGTGCCCGCGCCCTCCACGATCAGCCTGCTGGGTCTCGGCCTCGCCGGCGTCGGTTTCTTCTCACGGCGGCGAATCCGGAACACGGTCTGATCCTTCGCCAATTGCCTCGTCGACCAGGGCGGACGGTGCGGGCGGCGCACGCGGCGCGCTGATAGGGGGCCCCGCCGTGGCCGCTGCATCACTGCCTCATCGCAGGCACGTAAGAAGAGCTCCAGACTCCTCCTACATCACCCCCGCGACTTCGGTTTTGCCATGCAGGCGCTGCCCACCGACTGGATGACCTTGTGCGAGGCTGCTGTCGCCTCAAGTCGGCCGCTCGACGACGGGTCACGCCTTGCTGCTCGGCCCAGGCGTCGTCCTGACGCTCGGTCTCGGCTTCGTCGTCGCCCGGGTCCGCCCGACGCGATCGCGATCCGACGGCGCCCGCGCCGGGGCGCGCGTCAACCTCGGTCGAACTTGAAGACGGCGACGCTCGCGCGCAGGTTCGGCCAGCGGCGCACCGCCCGGCCCCGCTCGATGCCGAACGCGTCGAGGACGCGCAGACCGTTTTTGCGCGCCAGGATTTCGAAGTCGGCGTAGGTGCCGACGCGGATGTTGGGGGTGTCGTACCACTGGTAGGGCAGCACCCGCGTCACCGGCATCCGCCCGGCCGCGACCTGCAGCCGGTTCGGCCAGTGCGCGAAGTTCGGGAAGCCGACGATGCCGATGCGGCCGACGCGCGCGGTCTCGCGCAGCATCTTCTCGGTGTTGCGCAGGTGCTGGAGCGTGTCGAGCTGCAGCACCACGTCGAAGCTCTGGTCCGCGAAGAGCGCCAGGCCCTCCTCGAGGTTCAGCTGGATCACGTCGACATCGCGCTGGGCGCAGGCGAGCACGTTGGCATCGGCGATCTCGATGCCATAGCCGCTGCAGCCGCGCGCGTCGCGCAGGTGCGCGAGCATCTCGCCGGTCCCGCAACCGAGGTCGAGCACCCGCGAACCCCGCGGCACCAGTTCGGCGATGAGCCGCATGACCCGCGGCTCACTCATCGAGCCCCTCGGCGAACGAATGCCGTGCAGCGCTCTGCGCAGGCCCCTCGACTTCCTTCGCGATCGTCTCGAACCGCGCCCGCAACACCCCGTGGTAGCGCGGGTCGTCGAGGAGAAAGGCGTCGTGGCCGTGCGGGGCGTCGATCTCGGCGTAGGTCACGTCGCGGTGGCAGTCGACGAGCGCCTTGACGATCTCGCGCGAGCGCGCCGGCGAGAAGCGCCAGTCGGTCGTGAAGCTGACGATCAGGAACCGGGCCCGCGCCGCCGCGAACGCCGCGGACAGGTCGCCGCCGAACTCGCGCGCCGGGTCGAACCAGTCGAGCGCCCGGGTGATCAGCAGGTAGGTGTTGGCATCGAAGTACTCGGCGAACTTGTCGCCCTGGTGGCGCAGATAGCTTTCGATCTCGAACTCGATGTCCTGCGTGCTGAAGCCGGCCGCGCCGGCCCGGCGCTCGCGACCGAACTTCGCCTCCATCGAGTCGTCCGACAGGTAGGTGATGTGGCCGACCATGCGGGCGACGCGCAGGCCGCGCCGCGGCATGGTGCCGTGAGCGGCGAAGTGGCCGCCGTGGAAGTCGGGATCGGTGACGATCGCCTGCCGGGCGACCTCGTTGAACGCGATGTTCTGCGCCGAGAGGTTCGGCGCCGTCGCGACCGCGATGCAGTGCGCGACCCGCGACGGATACCGCAGCGACCAGCACAGTGCCTGCATGCCGCCCAGGCTGCCGCCGAGCACCGCGGCGAGGCGATGGATGCCGAGCGCGTCGAGCAGCCGGGCCTGCGCATCGACCCAGTCCTCGACCGTGACGACGGGGAAATCGGCGCCCCAGGGCCGGCCCGTCGCCGGATTCGTCTGCGTCGGCCCGGTCGAGCCGAAGCAGGAGCCGAGATTGTTGATGCCGATCACGTAGAACCGGCGGGTATCGAGCGGCTTGCCGGGCCCGACGAGGTTGTCCCACCAGCCCTCGCTGCGCGGCTGCCCGGCATAGGTGCCGGCGACGTGGTGACTCGCGTTCAGCGCGTGACAGACCAGCACCGCGTTGCTGTGGTCGGCGTTGAGCGCGCCGTAGGTCTCGTAGACCAGCGTGTACTCCGGCAACCGCGCGCCGCTCGCGAGCCGCAGCGGCTCCGAGAACCGCAGCGAACGCGGCTCGACGTCGCCGAGCGGATTCATCGACCCCGCGTCGGCGCGGGCGGTCTTCGCGGGTCGCTCGGGCGCATCGGTCAGCGGAGGGTTGTCAACCGGCGGGCGGGCGCGTGTCGATGAAGCTCTGCCGGGCGAAGAGCTTGTCGGCGAGCTTGGCGAGGTTCGCGTGCCGCGTGCGCCAGGCGATGTCCGGGAAGCGGTAGTCGAGGTAGCCGACGGCGCAGCCGACGACGATGTCGGCCAGCGACAGGTGGATGCCCATGCACCACGGCTTTTCGGCGAGGCCGCGGCTCATCGCCGCGAGCGACGAGTCGACCTTGCCGAGCTGCCGGTCGACCCAGGCCTGCGAGCGCTGCTCGGCGGTCCGGTGCGCCCAGGTCTGCTCCAGGCGGGCGAGGATCGAGGCGTCCATCAGGCCGTCGCCGAGCGCCTCCCAGGTGCGCACCTCGATGCGTTCGCGGCTCGATTCCGGGATCAGGCGACTGACCGGCGAACGGGTGTCCAGGTATTCGACGATCACCCGCGAGTCGAAGATCGCCTCGCCCGCCGGCAGCACGAGGCAGGGCACCTTGCCGAGCGGGTTCGATTTCAGGATCTTGTCGTCGCCCCAGACGTCCTCGAGCTCGTGCTGGTAGTCGAGCTTCTTTTCGGCCATCACGATGCGCACCTTGCGCACGTAGGGGCTGGAGAGCGAGCCGATGAGTTTCATTGTCGGAGTGTTCCTGTTCGTGTCATTTTACCGGTGGCCCCGGCCCGCGACCGTCAGCGCCGTAGCGTCCAGTCCACAGTCGCCGGGCGGTCCGGGAGGCACAACGCCGCGCCGCTCCGGGGGCTCGTCGCCAGCACTTCGCCGCGCCGCACCACCAGCAGGCGCGTCGCCCGGAGGCGGATCGCCTCGACCGGATCGCGCGCCTGCAGCAGCACGAAGTCGGCATATCGCCCGACTTCCAGGCCGTAGCCCTCCAGGCCGAGGATGCGCGCCGAGTTCAGCGTCACCGCGTCGAAGCAGGCCCGCATCTGCGCCTGCGACGTCATCTGCGCGACGTGCAGGCCCATCGCGGCCACTTCGAGCATGTCGCCCGAGCCGAGCGAGTACCACGGGTCCATCACGCAGTCGTGGCCGAAGCCGACGTTGATGCCGGCCTCGAGCAGCTCCGGCACGCGCGTCATGCCGCGCCGCTTCGGGTAGGTGTCGTGGCGGCCCTGCAGCGTGATGTTGATGAGCGGGTTGGAGACCACGTGGAGCCCGGCCTCGCGCATCAGCGGCAGGAGCTTGGACACGTAGTAGTTGTCCATCGAGTGCATCGAGGTCAGGTGCGAGCCGGTGACGCGCCCGTGCAGGCCGAGGCGCTGCGTTTCGGCGCTGAGCGTCTCGACGTGGCGCGACATCGGGTCGTCGGTCTCGTCGCAGTGCATGTCGACCGGCAGGCCGCGCTCGGCGGCGAGCTCGCAGAGGATGCGCACGCTCTCGGCACCTTCGGCCATGGTGCGCTCGAAATGCGGAATCCCGCCGACGACGTCGACGCCGCGGTCGAGCGCGCGCTTCAGGTTCGCGAGTGCCGTCTTCGAGCGCAGGATGCCGTCCTGCGGAAAGGCGACGAGCTGCAGATCGAGGTAGGGCGCGACCTGGCGCTTGACTTGCAGCAGGGCGTCGACCGCGAGCAGCCGGTCATCGCAAACGTCGACGTGCGAACGGATCGCGAGCAGGCCCTTCCCGACCGCCCAGTCGCAGTACGAGAGCGCGCGTTCGACGAGCGCTTCCTGCGTGAGCTCCGGCTTGAGTTCGCCCCAGAGCGCGATCCCCTCCAGCAGCGTGCCGCTCTGGTTTACCCGCGGCAGCCCGTAGCTGAGCGTCGCATCCATGTGGAAATGCGCGTCGACGAAGGGCGGGCTCAGCAGGAAGCCCTCCGCGTCGATCGTGCGCGCGCCCGGCAGTGCCGGCAGGTTCGTGCCGATCGCGGCGATGCGCCCGTCGCGGACCTGAAGGTCGATGCCGGTGCGGCCGTCGACCAGCGTCGCGTTCTTGATCAGCATGGGGTTCTCCGGAGAAGTCGGGGCAGACGGAGGCCCTTAGCAAGGTGGATACCCAAGGTGGATTCCACGGCCGGCGCGCCAGGAGCGTGGGCAATCCTACAATCCGGGTCGACCGCTGCCGAGAGCGCACCCGCGCGGACCGCCATGATCCTCACCTCGCTCACCGCCCTGTCGCCGCTCGACGGACGCTACGCCGCCAAGGTCGCCGCGCTGCGCCCGCTGCTGTCGGAGTACGGCCTGATGCACCGGCGCGTGCAGGTCGAGATCGAATGGTTCGTCGCCCTCTCCGACGCCGGTTTCGACGAGTTCAAGCCGCTCTCGGAAGCGGCCCGCGGGCTGCTCCGCGGGCTGGTCCTGCGCTTCTCCGAAGCCGATGCGCAGGCGATCAAGGAGATCGAGCGGACGACGAATCACGACGTCAAGGCGGTCGAGTACTGGCTCAAGAGCCGCTTCGACGCGATGCCCGAATTGCAGCGGGCGGGCGAATTCGTGCACTTCGCCTGCACCAGCGAGGACATCAACAACACCAGCCACGGGCTGATGCTGCGCAGCGCCCGCGACGAGGTGCTGCTGCCAGCGGTCGACGCCCTGATCGAACGCCTCGCCGCGATGGCCGCCGCGCTCGCCGAGGTGCCGATGCTCGCCCGCACGCACGGCCAGACCGCCAGCCCGACGACGCTCGGCAAGGAGATCGCGAACGTGGTCGCGCGGCTGGCGCAGGCGCGCTCGCGGATCGCCGCGGTTCAGCCGCTCGCGAAGATGAACGGCGCCGTCGGCAACTACAACGCCCACCTCGCGGCCTACCCGGATTTCGACTGGGAAGCGTTTTCGCGCAAGGTCGTCGAGGACAAGCTCGGCCTCGGCTTCAACCCCTACACCATCCAGATCGAGCCGCACGACTGGATGGCCGAGCTCTTCGATGCGGTGACGCGGCTGAACACCATCCTCATCGACTGGTCGCGCGACGTCTGGGGCTACGTCAGCCTCGGCTACTTCAAGCAGCGAACCGTCGAGGGCGAAATCGGCTCGTCGACGATGCCGCACAAGGTCAACCCGATCGACTTCGAGAACGCCGAGGGCAATTACGGCCTCGCCAACGCGCTGCTCACGCACCTGTCGCAGAAGCTGCCGATCAGCCGCTTCCAGCGCGACCTCACCGACAGCACGGTGCTGCGCAACCTCGGCGTCGCGCTCGGCTATGCGGTGCTCGGCTACGACTCGATGCTGCGGGGCTTGACCAAGCTCGAGGTCAACGCCGCCGCGCTCGCGGCCGACCTCGACGCCGCCTGGGAAGTGCTCGCCGAACCGATCCAGACCGTCATGCGACGCTACGACCTGCCCAACCCCTACGAACGGCTGAAGGCGCTGACCCGCGGCAAGTCGATCACGCGCGAGGCGATCGCCGAGTTCGTGCGCTCGCTCGAGATTCCGGCCGCCGAACGCGACCGGCTGCTCGCGATGACGCCGGCCAGCTACACCGGCCTCGCCGCCGGGCTGGCGCGCCGGCTCGACGGCGCCACGCGCTGACTGCAGCCCCGCCGTCATGGGTTTTCGCCAGCAGCTCCGCCGGGCCGAGACGCTCAACGACTCGATGCTCTGCGTCGGGCTCGACCCCGATCCGGCGCGTTTCCCCGGCGACTGGCGTGGCGACACCTCGCGCATCTTCGACTTCTGCGCCGCGATCGTCGACGCGACGCGCGACCTGGTGATCGCCTTCAAACCGCAGATCGCCTATTTCGCCGCGCACCGCGCCGAGGCGCAGCTCGAGCGGCTGATCGCCCACATCCACGCCGTCGCCCCCGACGTCCCGGTGATCCTCGACGCGAAGCGCGGCGACATCGGCAGCACCGCTGCGCAGTATGCCGTCGAGGCGTTCGAGCGCTACCGGGCCGACGCGGTGACGCTCTCCCCGTTCCTAGGCTACGACTCGTTCGAACCCTACTTCGCCTATCCGGGCAAGGGCGTGATCCTGCTCTGCCGCACCTCCAACCCCGGCGGCGACGAGCTCCAGGCCGAGCCGCTCGCGGCCGGTGCCGGCCTGCCGGCCGAGCGGCTCTTCGAACGCATCGCCCGGCTCGCCGAGGGCCCCTGGAGCCGCGGCGGCGAGGTCGGGCTGGTCGTCGGCGCCACCTACCCGGCCGAGATCGAACGCGTGCGGGCGCTCGCCCCGACGCTGCCCCTGCTGATTCCGGGGATCGGGGCCCAGGGCGGCGACGCGGCCGCGACGGTGCGCGCGGGCTGGCGCGCCGAGGCAGGGGCGACCGTCGCACCGATCATCGTCAGCTCGTCGCGCGCCGTGCTCTACGCCGACAGCGGCCCTGGCTTCGCCGTCGCGGCCCGGGCGGCGGCCGACGCGACGCGCCAAGTCCTGAACGCCGCCCGACCGCGTTGAAAAGAGCGAGATTTCCGATGTCGACGCCCGCTACCATCGACGTCTGACCCGGGCGCCGACCGCAGCAGCGCGATGAGTCCGGCGGCGCCCTGACCTCGCTGCAGCGTAACGATGTCGATTTCCCCTGCGCGTGTGCCTGCCCGGCCGCCCGACCTGCGCGAGGCGCCGGCTCGGCTCATCGGCAAGTACTGTTTCGGCATGTCGGCCGCGACGGCGCTCGGCGGCGTCGTCGCGCTCGGTGCGCTGCCTTATTCCGGCATCGGCCTGCACGGGATCGTCCTGCTGTTCGGGCTGCTGTGTGGCGCGGCGTTCTGGCTCAGTCACCGACCGGGGTTCCCGATCGGCTCGGCGCTCTTCGGCGTGGCGCTCGCCGGCATCCTGCTCTGCGGCGCGGTCGACTGGACGCTCGGGCACGGCCTGCGAAGTCCGATCACGGCGTTCTACGCGCTCGCCATCTGCGTCGTCGGCGCCATCGTCGGCCTGCGCGCGAGCCTGCCGCTCGCGGCGGTCGCGCTGCTGCAGAGCGTGGCGCTGCGGTGGCTCGATCCGCACGGACTCGCCGCGACGGCCGGGCTGCCGAACACGATGCCGATCTCGCTGGCACTGCTGTTCCAGGCGCTGGTGATCGGCTGCAGCGTCGCCGCCGGGGCGCTGATCGCCCACGTCATCGAACACTATCTCCGGGCCGCCGCGGAGCGCGAGCAGCGCTTTCACGGCTTGCTGCGGATCGCCGCCGACTGGTACTGGGAGCAGGACCACCTGCTGCGCTTCACCCAGATTTCCGAGTCGAACCCCGGCACCGGCGGCTTCGCCTCGGTCGCCTGGCACAAGCGCACGCTCTGGCAGCTTCCCGGCATCGAGATCGCCGCGCCCGACCTCGCGGCGCACCACGCCGATCTCGAGTCGCACCTGCCGTTCAGCGGCCTCCTGGTGCAGCGACTCGATCCGCAGGGGCAAGCGCGCGTCTACAGCCTGAGCGGCGAGCCGAAGTGGGATACCGATGGCGCGTTCCGCGGCTACTGGGGCGTCGCCCGGGAGGTGACGCGCGAGATGAGCAGCCAGCGCGCCCTGGCGGCGAGCGAGAAGCGCTACCGCGAACTCTTCAGCCGCTCGCCCTCGCCGATCGTGCTGCATCGGCACGGCTGCGTCGTCGACGCCAACGAGGCCGCGGCGCGCCTCTTCGGCTTCACCGACGCGGCCGCCATGGAGGGCTTCGACTGCCTCGTGCTCTGGCCGGAAGGCGAAGCGCGCCAGCGGGCGCTGGCCCGGCTCGACGAGCTCGAGAGCCTGCCGCTCGGCGGGGCGCTGCCGGTGCTCGATTCGCAGGTCCGCGCGATCGACGGCCACCTGCTGAGCCTGCAGTCGACCGCGGTGCGCGTCGAGACCGCGAGCGGCCCGGCGAACCTCTCGATCTTCTTCGACATCACCGCCCGGCAGACGGCCGAGGGCGCGCTGCGCCGCTCCGAGGCGATGCTCTCGCACCTGTTCGCGACCAGCCCCGACGGCATCGCGCTGATCGAGATGCCGTCGCGCCGCTTCGCGATGCTGAACCCGGCGTTCTGCCGGCTCTCGGGTTTTCGCGCCGACGAAGCGACCGGCCACACGCCCGCCGAGCTCGGCCTCTGGGACGACGCCCGCAGCGAGGACGAGCTGGTCGAGCGGCTCGAACGCCAGCGCACGGTGGTCGATTTCGCGACCCGCTTCGTCGTCAAGTCGCGGGCGGTGCTGCAGGTGCTGCTGGCCGCCGGGCGCTTCCGCATGGACCAGCGCGACTACCTCGTCATCAACGCCCGCGACATCACCGCCAACGAACGCACCCGCCTCGAGCACGCCGCGATCCTCGCCCGGGCGTCGATCGGCATCGCCTTCACGCGCGACCGCCGCATCGTGCAGGCCAACCCGTTCTTCGAGGCGATGTTCGGCTGGCCGATGGGCAGCCTCGCGCGCCAGCCGGACGCGCTGATCTGGCCCGCCGACGAAGCCGGTGGCGCGATCGGCGAGCTGGCGGCACGCGCGCTCGCGGCGGGCACCGCGTTCGAGATCGAACGCGAGATGCGACGCGCCGACAAGAGTCTTTTCTGGTGCCGGCTGCTGGCGCAGGCCGTCGATCTCGCCGACCCGGTGCGCAGCGGCACGATCTGGATCGCCGAGGACGTGACCGAACGGCGCCGCCTCGACCAGGCGCTCGCCGCCGCCCGCGACGCGGCCGAGGCGGCGAACCTCGCGAAGACGGCATTTCTCGCCAACACCAATCACGAGATCCGCACCCCTCTCAACGGCCTGCTCGGGCTGGCACGGCTCGCCCTGCAGCCGGAGCTGCCCGAGGAGCGGCGGCGCGACTACCTCGCGCAGATCCTCGAGAGCGCGCAGGGCCTGGCCGACGTGATGTCGGACATCCTCGACGTATCGAAGATCGAGGCTGGGCAGATCGCGCTCGACGATGTCGCCTTCGACCTGCGCGAGACGCTCGAGGCGGTGCACCGCGCCCACCGCCAGGCGGCCGATTCGAAGGGCGTCGATCTGCGCCTGGAAATCGATCCCCGCGTGCCGGCCACCGTGCGCGGCGACCCGGTGCGCTTGCGCCAGATCGTCTCTAACTTCGTCAGCAACGCCCTCAAGTTCACCGCCCGCGGCGCGGTGATCGTGAGTGCCGGGCCGACGGCACGCGGCGACATTCGGCTGGCCGTCACCGACACCGGCCCGGGCGTCGACCCGGCGACGCAGCAGCGGCTCTTCACGCCGTTCTCGCAGGGCGACTCGTCGACGACGCGGCGCTTCGGCGGCGTCGGCCTCGGCCTGTCGATCTGCCGCGACCTCGCGCACCTGATGGGCGGGCGCGTCGGCGTGCTCAGCCGGCGCGGCGAAGGCAGCACCTTCTGGGCCGAGCTGCCCCTGCCGGCCGCCGGGCCCGCCCCGCCGGTGCTGCGCCCGCAGGTCGACGACGCTGCCGTGCTCAGGGACAAGCGCGTGCTGGTGGTGGAGGACAACCCGGTCAACATGATGATCGTCGTCGCGATGCTCGACCAGTGGGGCATGCAGGTGACCGAAGCCACCGACGGCCGCATGGCGGTCGACCGGGTGCACGAGGCCGCCCGCCGCGGCACGCCGTTCGACGCGGTCCTGATGGACCTGCAGATGCCGGTCATGGGCGGCCACGAAGCGACCCGCCAGCTGCGCCGCCACTTCCCCCCGGCCGTGCTGCCGATCATCGCGCTCACGGCTGCGGCGCTCGTCTCCGAACGCGAGGAAGCGCTGCTGGCCGGGATGGACGATTTCCTGACGAAGCCGATCGATGCGGTGCGGTTGCGGCAGACGCTGGTGCGGCGGGTGGGGGATCGAATCGCGACCGGGGCCTCGCCCGCATAGCGATGACGCCTGCACGCGGCACATCGGACCTGACCCCTCGCCGATAAGGCATGTCGTCAGAGTCGCGCCGAGCTTCCCTGGCCTCGAAATATGGCAGTTCTTGCCATTTCATGCCATTTATGGCACTGTCGGAGGCGACAGGAGTGCCCCTATGCAAAGTATGAACATTTCGCTGCCCGACCCCCTGAAGCAGTTCGTGGACGGCCAGATTTCGACCGGACGCTACAGCAGTGCCAGTGAGTACGTTCGTGAATTGATCCGCGCCGACGAGAAGCGCAAGGCCGAAGAACAGCTCGAAGCGATGTTGTTGGAAGGCCTTTCGAGCGCCGACACTGCCTTGACCCCGGCAGACTGGATCGCCATCCGCAAGGAAGCCATGGCGAAAGTTGAAGCGCGCAGGCAAAAGCCCTGATGCCGACGGTCACCAAGCGCGATGCGGCACGCCGCGATCTTGTCGAGCACTTCTCTACCTGGCGGCTCACGCACCCCGCCTTGGCCAACGTCCGCAAGTGGCGGGTCAAGGGCTTCGACAACCACCTTGTGTTCTACGAGCCGGGCCCAGACGGCGGCCAGCGGTTGGTGGGGTTTGCTGGGCATGGGTGACCGCTGATTTCGGCGCCGGACGCAAGGCTCGAACGCCGAACCTCACTCAATCCCGGTAATACACCACCTGGTGCGTGCTCGCCAGCAACTGCCGCCCCTCGCCCCACACCTCGGCGCTCTGGTCGTAGTAGCCGTTGCGGAAGTTGACGGCGCGCACCTGGCCGAGCACCGGCCGGTCGCCCTGCGCCGCGAGCATCGCCGCGTCGCCATGGAAGTAGGTCGTGAGCGACACCGTGCCGATCGGCAGCCACTTGCGGCGGCGCAGGAAGACGCGCGGGAAGAAGCTGTCGCAGAGCGACGCGAGCGCGACGACGTCGAGCGGGCGCGGCGGCGCGTCGCGGAGCCAGACGAGGCTGGCCGAGGCGGGCTGCTCGACCGCGTCGAACGCGTCGGGCAGGCCGCCGTGGGCGAAGCGCATGTCGATCTGGCGGCACCAGGCCGGGCGCCCTTCGGTCGACGCCCGCAGGAGGGTGTCGGGCGCGGGCACGTCGGCCGGGTACGCCGCCTCGTGCGCCGACCAGGTCTCGCGGCGAATGGCGAATACCGCCGTCGCGGTCGCGGCGATCTCGCCCGCCTGGATCAGCTCGATGATCCAGTGCTGGGTCGAGCGATTGGTGCGGGCAGCGCGGGCCTCGATGACGAAGTCGCCGTCGGCGAGCGCACTCGCGAAGTTGACGGTGAGCGCGATCGGCTCGCCGATGCGGGCCGGGTGCAGGCACGCCGCGCGCAGCATGCAGGCCGCGGTGACGCCGCCGAAGGGCCCGACCATGTTGGCGTAGTCGGCGCTCGTGCGGCCGCGAAAGCCGCCGCCGGGCACGGGTTCGAGCGCGGTGGCGAGGTCGAAGGCGTGCATCCGGGGTGCGCTCTCAATCCAGGCTGACTTCGGTGCGGACGGTACCGGCCCGGTCGGCGCGCGCCGTCAGCGCGAGCCGCGTGCCCTGCGGCGCCCGCACCACCCATTCGACGACGGCGCGGTCGGCCGTCACCTCGCGATTGGGCGCGAAAGCCTGCAACGACTGTTTCGGTGCATGCCCCTCGAGCTGCGGACCCTCGATGCGCGGCTGGCCCCCGATGAGCGCGACTTCGGCGTCGCCCGGCGGCAGGTGGATCTCGAAGATCACGCCGCGCACCGTCTTCCTCTCGAGCGCGCGCTTGCTGACATAGGCCGGCAGCCAGCCGCTGTTGGCGACGGCGAAGCGCACCCGCCAGGTGTCGGGGCCGAGCGCGCGGACTTCGGCGCGCAGCAGTTCGAGCTTCGGCAGCGAGAGCGCGATCTGCGTCATCCACTTCGGAAAGCGCGCCGCCTCGCGCTCGCGCAGGTGCGGCGGCGGGTTGCGCCAGTAGTTCATGCGGTCCCAGCCGCCGATCTCGACCTGGCCGAGTTGGGGGTGGAGGAAGGGACGCCAGTCGACGTGCGCCTGGCCGCCACATTCCTCGTCGCTCCACTTCAGGAGCTTCAGATCGTCGTCGACCGGGTGTTCACGGTACCAGTCGACCCATTTGTAGTCGGTGATGCCCGCCTCGCGGTTGGGCGCCCAGAGCTCGACGACCCAGTACAACGCGCCGAGGTGCTCGTAGATCCAGTCCTGGGTGCCGCCGATGGTTTCCTTCGGGTGGTATTTGAAGTCGTGCCAGATGCTGATCGCCGGGTAGCCGCTCAGCTCGGTGCCGAGCGTGGAGAAGCGCTTGAACGACCACAGGTCCT
>CAZZWY010000056.1:0-12620 GCA_964657785.1 uncultured Acetobacteraceae bacterium | reverse complement strand
CAGTCCGACGGGGATGCCATCGCTCGCCCCCATCGGCAGGTTGATCTGGGGCAAGCCGGTGAGGCCGGCAATGCAGGTCAGGTGAACGATGCGGTCGACGGCGGCTCGCATCTCGGTCAGGGTCGCGGTGCGCCGGATCGGCAGGAGGGGCGCGGTCGGCAGGCAGAGCCACCGCTGTCCGTCGAGCAGCTGGGAAAGGCGCGACCTGACGTTCACGCGACACGCCCGCGGGCCGGCCATCTCCGACTCGGCGATCGACGACCCGTGAACCAGCGAACTCGCAACCTCGTACGAGAAGGTCGGGTTGCAGCGCTCGACCCAGTCCCTGAACGTCAACCCGAACTCGAACGCCTGGAGCTTGCGCTGGTTCGCGCACCACACCGGCAGGCCCTCGGGGGCGAGGGTCACTTCCTGCACTGACGGCAGGTGTGCCGCGAGGCGTGACACCGCGCCCATCAACGCTTCGCGCACGACCGGATCGGCCAGCGCGAAGGCGTCGGTCGCGACGCAGAGGCCGCCGCTCGGCGCTGCGGATGCCGACGGCGGCAACAGCACCTGGCCGACCTTCTCGAACAGCTCGGCGTCGGCCGCGAAGAAACCGACGGTGTCGAAGCTGGGCGCCTGCGTCATCAGCCCGTCGACGGCAATCGTGCCGTGCGTCGGGCGCAGCCCGAAGAGGCCGGTGAAGCTCGCGGGGATGCGCACCGAGCCGCCGCTGTCGGTGCCGAGCGAGAAGTCGACGAGGCCCGAGGCAACGGCCGAGGCCGAACCGCTCGACGAGCCGCCCGCCACCCGGTCGGGCGCCCGCGGGTTGAGCGGTGTGCCGTGGAAGCGGTTGATGCCGAGCAGGCCGAGCGAGATCTCGTCGGTCACCGTCTTGCCGACCAGCGTCGCACCGGCGTCGAGGAGCCGGGCCACCGCCCACGCGTGACGGCGCGCCGGCGCGTGGGTGCGCGCCCAGTCCGGATTGCCGCAGCCGGTGACGTGGCCCTGCACGTCGAACAGGTCTTTTGCCGCGAAGTTCAGGCCGGCCAGCGGCCCGGTGGGAGCGCCGGGCCAGACCACGGGCGGCCCGGCGACGAATGCGCCGGTGGCGTCGTCCACCCTCATTCCTTGTACAGCTTCCGGAAGTCCGGATGCGTGTGGAACCAGTACTCGAAGCCCTTGACGTTCGGCTGCATCGCGTAGTCGGCGAAGCGGGTGTAGAGCGGGATGCGCGGCGTCTCGGTCATGACGATGTCGACCATCTTGGCGAGGCTCGCCTTGTACGTCTTGTCGTCGCCGGCGAAGCGGGCGGTGTTGATCTGCGTGTCGAGGGCGGCGTTGGTGTAGTTGGCGGTATTGAACACCGCGTTGTTCTTGCCGTCGAAGTTCCAGAAGAAGAAGTATTCCGGGTAGTCGAGCCAGCCGTAGAACTCGGCGATCACCATCGGCATCGACTTGCTCGCCATCTGCGCGAACCAGTTCGAGCCCGGCACTTTTTCGAGCGTCAGCTCGATGCCGATCTTCTTCAACGATTCCTGGATCAGGATCGCCGTCGGCTCTCGCACCGTGGCTTCGCTCAGGTCGTAGGAAAGCGTCGTCTTGAAGCCGCTCGGGAAGCCCGCTTCGGCGAGCAGCGCCTTGGCCTTGGCGAGGTCGGTGCCGTGGTTGATCTTCACCGGCCAGGTGGCTGCATACGGCTTGCCGGCGTCGCCCTCGAACATGCCGACGCCGCGCCCGTAGAGCGCCGTCTCCATGATGTCCTTGTACGGAATCGCATAGGAAATCGCTTCGCGGACCTTCGGGTTGTCGAACGGCTTGATCTTGGTGTTCATGTCGACGAAGACCAGGTCGTTCTGCACCGGCACGCCGATCACCTTGATCTTGCCGGCCTTGGCCAGATCGGCGTAGTCCTTCGGGGGCAGGCCGACCGAGATGTCGACGTCGCCTTTTTCGATCAGCGCACGCCGCGTGCCGGCCGAGGCGATCTGGCGGTAGATGACCTTGTTGAGCTTGGGCATCGGGCCCGACTTCCAGGCGTCGAAACGGACGAACACCGTCTGCTGCCCCGGCGTCCACGACTCGATCTTGTAGGCGCCGCCGCCGGCGTCGTTGCGCTGTACCCATTCGAGCGCCCAGGGATCGGCGCTGGTCGCGTGCTTCTTGGCGAGCTCGCTGTTGATGATGACCGGCACCGGCACCGCCAGGTCGGGCATGACGAGCTTGTTCGGCGCGTCGAGCGTGATGCGGAAGGTGTAGTCGTCGACGACCGAGAACTTCGACGCGTTGTCGAGCGAGCCGGCGGCCATCTGCACCGCCGGGAAGCCGCCGGCCGCGACGGCGCGGTCGAACGACCACTTCACGTCCTTCGCCGTCACCGGCGCGCCGTCGTGGAAGGTCGCGTTCTTGCGCAGATAGAAGGTGTAGACCTTCTTGTCGGCGCTGATCTCCCAGCGCTCGGCGAGTTCGGGCGTGATCACCGTCGCGTCGTACGAGACCGTGCCGTCGGCGAGCTTCTTCTCGCCGTGGCTCACCAGCCGGTCGTAGATCTGCCATACCACCATGCGACTGTGGTCGTTGGCGGTGGGAACCATGGTGTCGAGGCTGTTCGGACCTTGCTCGGAGACGATGGTGAGCGTGTCCTTCGGCGTGGCGGCGAGGGCCGGTGCGCCGAGCGTCGCGGTGAGTGCAGCTGCGAGCAGGAAGGGCGCGCCGTGACGATGCGAATGGTGAGTCGACATGCAGAAACTTTCGGTGGGCGGGGAGGAGGGAGAAGGCGATGGGGGCGTCAGAGGCCGAGCGTCTCGAGCAGCGCCGGCCACTGGTGGCCCCAAGGCCGCGCCTGCTCGAACGCGGCCGAGGCCTTGAGCACCGTCGTGTCGTCGAGATGGCGACCGATGATCTGCATGCCGACGGGCAAGCCGTCCTTCGTGAAACCGGCGGGCACGGTCGCGGCCGGTTGGCCGGTCATGTTGGCCGGGAAGGTGAAGCAAAGCCAGTCGGCGTTGCGGCCCATGCGGCCTTCGATCTTCTCCGGGCCCTGCATGTGGACCGGGAACGGCGGCACGGCGAGCGTCGGCGTGATCAACAGGTCGTAGTTCGCCATGAAGCGCCACATCTTGTTGCAGAGCGCCTTGCGCTGGGTGTGGGCATCGGTGAACTCCTCGGCGGTCCACGGTTTCATGATCAGGTCGACGAGGTGCGGCGAGATCTCGTGTTCACGCCCCTTGATCATCCGACGCATGCCGGCCAGATCGGTGTCGGCGGCGACCAGCGCCCAGAAGGTGCCGCCGGCGCTCGACGCCCAGCCCGGGTTCGCACGCTCGACGGTGCAGCCGAGGTCGCGCTCGAACACCGCCACCGCCTCGCTGACGACGCGGCGCACCTCCGGGTCGACCGCGGCATAGCCCCAGTCCTCGCTGTAGGCGATGCGCAGCCCCTTGACGCCGCCGTGCGACGCGGTCAGGAAGTCGATGTCGCCGCACGGGATCGAGTAGCGGTCGCGCGGGTCGGGCCCGCTGATGACGGAGAGCATCAGCGCCGAGTCGGCGACCGTGCGGCTCATCGGGCCGATGTGCTCCAGCGTCTCCCAGCTCGAGACGCCGGGATAGCGCTCGTCGCGGCAGCCGGGGTAGAGCGCCACCCGTCCCATCGACGCCTTCATGCCGAAGAGGCCGCAATGCGCCGACGGGATGCGCACCGAGCCGCCGCCGTCGCTGCCGATCGCGAACGGCGCGACGCCGGCCGCGACCGAGGCGCCCGACCCGGCGCTCGAGCCGCCCGGCGTCATCGCCAGGTTCCACGGGTTGCGGGTGGTCTCGAAGACCGGGTTGTGGCCGACGCCGCTGTAGCCGAACTCGGGGACGTTGGTCTTGCCGATGATGACGGCGCCGGCCGCCTTCAACCGCTCGACGACGATGTCGTCCTCGTCGGGCACGAAATCCTTGTAGAGGTTCGAGCCCATCACCGTCAGGATGTCCTTGGTCGCGACCAGGTCCTTGATGCCGATCGGCACGCCGGCGAGCGGCCCGAGCTTCTCGCCCTTCGCGATCTGCGCGTCGACCGCCGCGGCGGCCTGGCGGGCGACGTCGTGGGTCGGCGTGCAGAAGGCGTGCAGATGCGGCTCGAGCACGTCCATGCGGGCGAGCACGGCCTCGGTGACCTCGACCGCCGACAGCTCCTTGGTGGCGATGCGGCGGGCGAGGGTGACGGCATCGGTGCGGCAGATCTCGTTGTCGCCGGGTTTGATGGACATGGGGTGTTCCTTTCGGGTGAAACAGGAGTGAGCGCGAGGCTCAGGCGAAATGACACGCCGCCCACTGCCCGGCGCCGTCGTCCGCGCCGATACGGCGAAGCGGCGGCGCCTTCGTGGCGCACAGCTCGGTGCCGATCGGGCAGCGGCCGTAGAAGCGGCAGGCGTTCGGGTTCGGGTCGATGGGGCTCTTGGGCGAGCCTTCGAGCCGCAGGCGCTGTTCGCCGCGGCGGGCCGGATCGGGAATGGCCGCGACGAGCGCCTGGGTATAGGGATGCGCGGGCGACAGGAAGAGCGTCTCGGCGGCGGCCACCTCGACCACCTTGCCGAGGTACATCACCACGATGCGCTCGCACAGCAGCCGCACCACGTTGAGGTCGTGCGAGACGAAGAGATAGCTCATGCCCAACCGCGTGCGCAGGTCCGCCAGCAGCCGGAGAATGACCGCCTGCACCGACACGTCGAGCGCCGAGGTCGGCTCGTCGAGGATCAGCAGCGAGGGCTCGACCACGATGGCGCGGGCGATGCCGACGCGGGCGCGCTGCCCGCCGGAGAGCTGGTGCGGATAGCGCATCACCAGCTCCCGTGGCAGCCCGGTCATCTCGGCGGCACGGTAGACGCGGCGGTCGAGCTCGTCACCGTCCCGAATGTCCAGCAGGCGGCGCAGCGGATCGGCGATCGAGTCGTGGACGCGGAAGGTCGGATTCAGGCTCTCGGTCGGGTCCTGGAACACGACCTGGATGCGGGCGCGCGCCGGCGACTTGGTGAACCTGGCTGGCGGGATGGCGCTCAGGTCTTCGCCCTCGAACACGATCCGGCCGGCGGTCGGCTCGATCAGCCGCGCGAGCAGGCGCGCGAGCGTCGACTTGCCGCAGCCGGATTCGCCCACCAGGCCGACGCATTCGCCGTGGCCAATCTGCAGGTCGACCTGGTCGACGGCGTGCAGCATCGCGCCCTTGCGTGCGCTGCCGACGGGGTAGCGCTTGGCGATGCCGCGCGCGTCGAGCAGCGGGGCGGTCGACGACCCGCCGTTCGCGCCGGTCGCAACGCTCGCGGCGGCGAAGGAGAGGTCGCTCATGGCGTGCTCAGCAGGCTCATAGCGGGTTTCTGCATCGGACGAAGTGGTCGGCCGCGATCGACGCCAGCGGCAGCGGCGGCTGGTCGCAGACGGTGAGCGCGCGTTCGCAGCGGAAGCGGAAGCGACACACCGGCAGCTCGCCGCGCAGGTCGGGCAGCTGGCCGGGAATCGAGGTCAGCGAGTCGACGGTGGAGCGCGGCGTCGGCGTCGCGGCCAGCAATTGCCGTGTGTAGGGATGGGCGGGATGCGCCAGCAGCTGCTCGGTCGGCGCGATCTCGACCAGATGGCCGGCGTGCATCACCGCGATGCGGTCGCAGTACTCGCCCGCGAGGCCGAGGTCGTGCGTGATGAGCAAGGTCGACATGCCGGTGCTGCGGCTCATCTCGCGGATGAGGTCCATGATCACCGCCTGCGTGGTGACGTCCAGGCCGGTGGTCGGCTCGTCGGCGATCAGCATCGAGGGCGAGCAGGCGAGCGCGATGGCGATCATGATCCGCTGGCACATGCCGCCCGACAGCTCGAACGGATACGCGTGGTAGCGGCGCTCGGCATCGGGAATGCGCACCCGCTCGAGCGCCAGCACGGCGTGGCGATGCAGATCCTGGCTGCGGAGGGCGGCGTGCTGGCGCAGCACGTCCTCGATCTGCAGGCCGACCTTGCGGATCGGGTTCAGCGCGGTGCGCGGGCTCTGGAAGATCATCGAGAGCTCGCGGCCGCGGATCTGCCCGAGCGCCGAGGCGCTGGCCGTCAGCATGTCGGTGCCGCCGAAGGTGATGCGGCCGGTGTCGATGCGCGCCGCCGCGTCGTGCAGGCCCATCACGGTATAGGCCATGACGGACTTGCCCGAACCGCTCTCGCCCACCACGCCGACGATCTCGCCCTTGTTCAGCTGGAGCGACACGTCCTCCAGCGCCTTCACCGTGCCGTGGCGGGTGCGGAACACGAGCGACAGCGAGTCGACGTCGAGCAGGGCGGTCATTGGAAGCCTCCGCGCCGCGCGCTACGGAATTCGCTCTTGGGGCGGCCCAGCGAGCTCATGTGCGCCGCCTCGGATCCAGCAGGTCGCGCAGCCCGTCGCCCAGCAGGTTGAAGCTGAACACCGCGAGCACGAGTGCCATGCCCGGATAGACGAAGGTCCACCACTCGCCGGAGATGATGTTGCTCGCGCCCTCCGACACCATGATTCCCCACTCCGGCGTCGGCGCCCGAACGCCCAGCCCGATGAACGACAGCCCGGCCGCGTTGAGGATGGCCCAGCCCATGTTGAGCGAGGCCTGCACCATCATCGGCGGCAGGATGTTGGGCACGATGTGATTGAGCAGCACATGGAAGGGGCCGTTGCCGCCCATGCGCGCCGCCTCCACATAGCCGAGCTCGCGCCGCACGTTCACCTCGCCGCGGGCGAAGCGGTAGTAGAACGGCAGGTTGATGATCATCGTGGCCAGGATGATGTTGAGCACGTTGTTGCCGAGCGCGGCCACGATGCCCATCGCCAGGACGAACAGCGGGAACGCCATGATGGTGTCCATCAGGCGCCCCAGCACGCGGTCCCACCAGCCGCCGAAGTAGCCGGCGACGGCGCCGAGCGCCAGGCCCGCCACGAACGAGAGCGCGACCGCCGAGATCGCCATGCCGAGGTCGAGCCGCGCCGCGACGATCACCCGGCTCAGGATGTCGCGGCCGAGCGCGTCGGTGCCGAACCAGTGGGCCATCGAAGGGCTCTGCATGCGCGCCTTGCCTTCGGTCATCAGCGGGTCGTACGGGGCGATCCACGGGCCGATCGACGCGCAGACGATCAGCAGCACGAGGATCACCACGGCCACCAGCGTCAGGTGGTTCTCGCTGAAGCTGTGGCGGATGCGCTGGCCGAGCGAGGTGTGGGTGCTGGCCGAGGGCGCCTGCACGGCGGGTGCCGCGGCGACCGCGCCGGCGGCCTGCTGCACCGGGTCGGGCGTGACGACGGCCGTCTCGGATTCGTTCACGAGATCATCAGCCCTCGAACCGCACGCGCGGGTCGATCAAGGTGCTCGCCACGTCGACCAGCAGGTTGAGCAGGATGTAGAGGATCGCCATCATCAGCACGAAGCCCTGCACCGCCGCATAGTCGGACGCGAGCACCGCGCTCACCGCATAGGCGCCGATGCCCTGCCAGCCGAACACCTGCTCGATCAGCACGTTCGAGCCGAGCAGGAAGCTGAACACCATGCCGAGCACGCTGGTGATCGGCAGCAGCGCGTTGCGAAAGGCGTAGGTCACGAGCACGGTGCGGTTGCCCAGGCCGCTCGCGCGCGCCGTGCGGGTGAAGTCGGCGCCGAGCGAGGTGAGCATCGCGGCCCGGGTGATGCGGGCGATCGGCGCCAGCGCGAAGAGGGCCAGCGAGATCGAGGGCAGGGCGAGCTGGGCGAGCGAGGCGCCGAAGGTGGCGCCGTCGCCGGCGATCAGGCTGTCGACGAGGAACGAGCCGGTCACGCGAGCCGGCGGCGAATGCAGCATCTCGTCGAGCCGGCCGACCGGCTGCGGCGCGATGCCCAGCAGGTAGTAGAAGATGTAGACGAGCAGCAGGCCGACGAAGAAGGTGGGGAAGGCCGCGGCTACCGTGATGGTGCCGCGGCAGAGATGGTCGATGGCCGAGTCCGGCTTCGTCGCCGCCCACACACCCATCGGAATCGCGACGCCGACGGCGATGAACAGCGCGCACGCCGTCAGCTCGAGCGAGGCCGGCAGCCGCGCGACCAGGTCGGTGAGGACCGGCTGGCCGGTGGTGAGCGAGGTGCCGAGGTTGCCGTGCGTGAGGTCGCCGACGTACTTGAGGAATTGCTCGGGCAGGCTTTTGTCCAGCCCGAGCTTGGTGCGGATCTCCGCGATCGACGCAGGATTCGCTGCCGGCCCGGCGAAGTAGGCGGCAGGGTCGCCCGGCAAGGCATGCGACAGCAGGAACGTGATCACCACGATGCCGATCAGGCTCGGCACGGTTCCCAGAAGTCTTTTCCAGATGAAGGACATGAAAATGCGGCTTGGCGCGTGAGGCAGAGGAAGTCGACGTCTCGCGTGTCGTGGACGATCTCTGCCTTCCTTTGCAATGCTCATGCCAATCCGGCGGCCGGCGCCTGTGACACGTCGTGGAAGGCGTTCGAAGCGGCACTCTGCCCGGCGTGGCAGCAGCGGAAGCCGCTTCAAGACAGTCGATGGCGGCACGGGGTGACTGCAGGACGGCGCCCGTGTTCGCCTCAGGACCGTGCGCGGCGCAGCGCCGACGCACAGTGATGATGCGCAAGAAAGGGACATGACGCAGAATCATGTTCGGCGGATGCGTTCTGCGGTGGGCCAGCCCTGGCGCGCAGGTTGCATGACCGCCTTGAACGGTGCGACTTGCCGCACCGAAAACCCATTCACCCGAAGACCCCCATCACGATGGTCGCAAGCAGGAAGGCCGCCCGAGCGAACGCGGTTGAAGGCGCGCTGGCCAGCGACGAGCCGGCCGTTGCCCGTCCCCCGAAGGCTGCCCGCGCCAGGCGCGCACCGACGCAAGCGGTCGCCCCCGAAGCACCGCCGCGCAAGGACGAACTGCAGATCGGGGCGCGCCTGCGCCATGCCCGTCTTCTCGCGGGCACCCGCATGCGCGAGCTGGCGGACAAGGTCGGCTGCGCGGAGAGCATGGTCTCCAAGATCGAGAGCGGCAAGGTCGTGCCGTCGCTGCCCATGCTGCAGCGGCTGGTCGAGGCGCTCGGGCGCGACCTGGCGTCGTTCTTCGGCTCGGACCCGAACTCGCCGGCCACGGTGATGCGTGCCGGCACCCGCGCCGTGACGCACACCGACCCGATCCGGCCGGGCGAGCGCATCAGCTACGAGCGGCTCGTCCCGTTCGCCGCGGGCAACCTGCTGGAAGGCAACATCCACATCGTCGAGGCCCACGGCCGCAAGCACGACCCGATCACGCACCAGGGCGAGACGCTGGGCTACGTGCTCGAAGGGCAACTGGAACTGACCGTGGAAAGCTCGACCTACAGCCTGTCGGCGGGCGACAGCTTCTTCTTCAAGAACCACCTGACCAACAGCTACAGGAACAAGGGCAAGGTGGCGGTGCGGGTGCTGTGGGTCAACACGCCGCAGGTGCATTGAGCGGGCGGAAGAGGCCGCCGACGGCCGCCTCGCCGCCACCGATCACTTCGCGCGAACCAGCCTCGACAGACCGGTGTCGAGCGCGAGCGCCGCGACGATGATCGACTGGTAGTACGGGCCGATGTCGAGCAGCACGAAGCCGTTGGAGATGGTGGCGATGATCCCGAGGCCGACGGCCGTGCGCCACATCGCGCCGGTGCCGCCCGACAGCGACGTCCCGCCGACGACCACGATGGTCAGCACGCGGGTCCTCGAAGCGCATCGTCGTGCCCTGCACTTCGATGCGGCCGACCCAAGCGAACGACGTCATCTCGAGGTCAGTAGTTGGGCTTGTACTTGTCAACGTTCGCCTTCGTGACTGATGGCGCTCGACGGCAAACCCCTCGTCGACCACGATCATGGCCGAGCGTTTCAGGTCGACCGTGATGCTCTGCGGCTCGGCCGGAATGTCGACGCGCAGCGGCGCCGGCATGGCCATGTCGACGTGCGGCTTCGTGACGAGCCATCGCTCCGGCAGGCGGGTGTGCCGATCATCCGGCCCGACTGGGGCAACCGCCCCGACCAGGCGAACCTGGAGCCCACGGTCCTGCACATGTTCAAGAAGTCGGCCGCCGCCCCGGGGATCGGCGAGCCCGTTCCGGGCAAGGGCGTGCCCCTGCTCGCACGGGCAGCAGGCGGGTCAGCGGGCCGATCGGCGCCTTCTTGGGCGTCAGGTCGGCGCCGAGGTAGTCGCACCAGCCGCCTTCGGTGCAGAAGCGGTCGCGGTCGTGATAGGCCACTTGCTTGGCCTGCACCATCAGATGCACAGGGTCGGGGCTCAGGGCCTCACGCGTGTGCAGCTGGAAGGGCTCCAGCAGGTCAGCATCTGCAGCACCGTGAACCCCTGCGTCGGCGCCGGCGTTTCGTACAAGGTCACGTCCCGGTAGCGGCCTTGCAGCGGCTCGCCCCAGCGGGCGGTCTGCGCGGCCAGATCGGCACCGACCTCGCCTTGATAGAAGCCCGCTGCGGCGTCGGCCGCGACGTGCGCGAGCGTCCGAGCCAGGTCCGGATTGCGGAGGCGGCTGCCGGGCCGCGGCACGTGTCCGCCTGGCATGAAGACCGCCATCGTTTCGGCGTGCGGGGCCAGATCGGCCTGCACCTTGCCGATCCAGCCGGCGAGCCGTTCGGTGACCGGAAATCCGTCCCGCGCATAGGTGATGGCGCTGTCCAGGCAGCGCGCCAGCGGCAGCCGGCCGTAGGCGGCATGGGCCTCGCCCAGCTGGCCACGGCGCCCGGCGTCGTCAAGGTGGCGGGCAAGACGCCTCGGAACAGCACTTCGGCATGGCCACGCGAGGCGAACCAGTCGATGCTGGCGTTCGCCGTGGCGCAGCCGCCCGCGTCGAGGAAGCGCACCGCGCCGGACTTGGCGTCGTGCAGCAGCCAGAAGGCGTCGCTCCCGAGGCTCGTCATGTGCGGGTAGCGCACCGAGAGGGCAGCACTGGTGGCGATGGCCGCGTCGACTGCCGAACCGCCGGCACGCAGCACATCGACGCCGGCCTGCGAAGCCAACGAATGCGGGCAGATGACCATGCCGCGCAGGCCCATCGTGACGGGACGGCCGGTGGTGATCTTCATGACGCCGACGTCCTCGGGGCCGCGCCGTTGCCACGGCGCACCCTGCCGTCGCCGGCGACTCGAAACTTCGCGAGGAAAGTGTTCACGATTCCTGGAGTGCAATCTTGATGCCCGGCATGAAATCGGCAGGACGCCCTTTTCGGGCGTTGCGACTCGAAAAGGGACGTGTTCGCGTCGCTTCGTCCGCTGCGCCGGCCGCGGCGACAAGCGGCGCCCTCAGCGGCCCGGTGAGTCACTCCTTCGTTCGAGCGAGCGCGCGTTCCCATACCGCCGACTCGGCCCTCGCACCGGACGATCAGCCTGACGCCGACGGCGTCCGCGGCGAGTGGCGATCACCGTTTCCATGACGACGCGACCCAGGCGGACGGCACACCGGCGAAAGGCCAACGTCGCATCGCCGGGACCGGTTCGGCAACAAGAACGGCGGACGGCGGCCGCACGCCGCCGTGCGCGGGCGCGGCCTCCCGGAGGCGTCAGCCGCTGAAGATGTCCAGCGGCAGCACGGCGCTGACGATCAGGTTGGGCACGTCCACCACCTGGCTCACTTTCAGGTCCACCGCGACGCTGGTGAGGCAGTAGGCCTGCTCGCGCGTGAGGCCGCGCGTGTCGACCAGGTAGTCGATCATGTTGAAGAGCGCGTTCTGCGCCGCCATCGTCAGGTTCTCGGACTCGTTGCGCATGCCGTCGCGGCTGACCGAGGTGCCGGTCGTCGCGTAGAAGCGGCGCGGCGCGGCCATCTCCGGCGTGGCGAAGTAGCCAGGATGCTCGAACGACGGATCGCGCTGATGACGCCGGCGCGCTTCGCCCTTCATCACCTCGAAGGTCGCGACGAAGGTCGCGCTGGTCTCGACTGCGGTGCCGCACGATTCGCCGTCGCCTTGCGCGAAGTGCGCATCGCCGACCGAAAACAGCGCCCCCGGCTGGTACACCGGCAGGTAGAGGGTGGCGCCGACGGTCAGCTGCTTGATGTCGACGTTGCCCCCGGTCTCGTGCGGCGCGATGGTTCGCAACGCGGTGCTGGCGATCGCCGCGTCGCCGGGCACGGCCGAGGCCGACTCGGGCAGCAGTACTGCGCCGCCCCGGCCGAGCAAGTCCGCTTCGCGCGCGTTGATGCGCTGCAAGAGTTCATGCGAAGGCGCGACGCCCATCACGCCCATGAACGGCGCGCCGGGGATTCGCACGCCGGGCAACTCGCGCGAGTAGGCGAAGCCGCCCGACATTTCCCAGTGCACCAGATACGGCGTCGTGAAGTGCTCGCGCAGGAAGCCGAACCCCGGCATCACCATCGTGAAGCCGCGGTCCGCCGTGTCGACCGCTTCGATCTTGACCGCGAGCAGGTCGCCGGGTTCGGCGCCTTCGACGTACACCGGGCCGGTCAGGGGATGGATGCGGCCCATGTCGACCGACGCCAGGTCCGCGGCCGTGGTGCCGGGCTTGATCTGCCGGTCGAGGCCGTCGATCGTGTGCATCTCGACCGTGGCGCCGGACGCGACGCGCACCGCCGGCGTGATGTCGGGGTGCCAGCGGTTGTGCCCCTTGCCGGCCTGCTGCTCGGAGAGGATCTTCGACGGGTCC
>CAZZWY010000055.1:0-12635 GCA_964657785.1 uncultured Acetobacteraceae bacterium | reverse complement strand
AATCATGCTCAGGCGGTCGCGCTCGCGGCGCAACTGCACGGGTGCCACGCGACGATCGTGATGCCGCACGATGCGCCGGCCCTCAAGCTCGCCGCGACGCGCGGCTATGGCGCCGAGGTCGTGCTCTACGACCGTTACCGCGAAGACCGCGCGCAGATCGCCCGGCGCCTCGTCGAAGAACGCGGCTCGGCGCTGATTCCGCCGTACGACCACCTGCCGGTGATGGCCGGTGCGGGCACCGCGGCCCTCGAGCTGATCGAGGAGGCCGGGCCGCTCGACGCGCTGATCGTCTGCGCCGGCGGCGGCGGCTTCCTCTCCGGTTGCGCCGTCGCGGCGACGCATCTGCTGCCGGAGATCGCCGTCTTCGGCGCCGAACCGGAACGCGGCAACGACCTGCAGCAGTCGCTGCGCAGCGGCCGCATCGTCCGCATCGACGTGCCGCGGACGATCTGCGACGGTCAGCAGACGCAATTCGTCGGCGATCAACCGTTCGAAGTGATCCGGCGGCACGTGCGCGACGTGCTGACGGCCTCCGACCCGGAGGTGGTCGAGGCGATGCGCTTCGCGTTCGAGCGCATGAAGGTCGTGCTCGAGCCCTCGGGCGCCTGCGCGCTGGCGGCGCTGATCCGCCATGCGGCGCAGTTCCGCGGCCGGCGGGTCGGCGTCACGCTCTCCGGCGGCAACATCGGCATCGAGCGCTTCGTCGCGTTGCTGACCGGTGCGGAAGTCGTCGACTGAGCCTTGAGGGGCGTCGCCGGCACGGTGGCCTCCCCACGCCCTGACGCCCTCCCCCGAAGGAGGCAGAGGGAGCCAACGCCGCTCGCGTCAGCCCCCGAAGCCCTCCAGCACGTTGACGGCGTTCACGCCGATCTCGTCGACCGCGTAGCCGCCTTCGAACACGAAGACCGTCGGCAGGCGCAGCGCGGCGAGGTCGCGCCCGACCTCGAAATAGTCGGCGCTCTTGAGGTGGAACCCCGAGATCGGGTCGCCCTCGAACGTGTCGACGCCGAGGGCGACGACGAGCGCTTCGGCGCCGAACGCCCGCACCGCCGCGATGCCGTGGCCGAGCGCCTCGCGCCAGCGGTCGAAGCCCGTGCCGCGCGGCAGCGGCAAGTTGAGGTTGCAGCCGAGGCCGGGCCCGCGCCCGCGTTCGTCGGCGTGGCCGAGGAAGAACGGGTATTCGGTCGTCGGGTCGCCGTGGACCGAGACGGTCAGCACGTCGCTGCGCTCCTCGAAAATCGCCTGGGTGCCGTTGCCGTGGTGGTAGTCGACGTCGAGCACCGCCACCCGGGAGGCGCCTCGGTCGAGGAACTGCTGTGCGGCGAGGGCCGCGTTGTTGAGGAAGCAGTAGCCGCCGAAGGTCGCGCGGCCGGCGTGGTGGCCGGGCGGGCGGGACAGCGCGAACGCCGCCCCCTGGCGGGCCGCCCCAGCCGCCGAGTTCGCCACTGCGTTCGCCGCCTCGATCGCGCAGGCCGCGCCGCCGCGTGCGGCGGTCCAGGTGCCGGCCATCAGCGGCGTGCCGGCGTCGAACGCGAAGAGACCCAGGCGCGCCGCGAAGTTGCTCGGCAGGCGGTCGCTGCGCATTTCGGCGCCCGGCCAGACCGAGGGCAGCGCGTCTCGACGCGCGTTGTCCGGGTCGAGCGCGACCCAGTCGTCCCAGGCGCTGGCGAGAAAGGCGAGATAGCGCGGGTCGTGGAGCCGGGCGAGCGCCGTGTCGAGCGCAGCCTCGTCGACGGTGGGCCACCGCAACTCGCCGAGGCGGCGACGGCGGAGTTCGTCCAGCACGTGGTCGAGGCGCGCGGGTGTCTCGTGGCAATCGACGAGGCGCCCTCGGAACATCTCCTGCCGGCCCTGGTGCGAGGCGTGGCGGGGGTTGTGGATCGTCAGCATCGCTCGGCCGCGCTCTCGAGGTTTCTCAAGGCTTTTCGCCGGCCGGGGGCTCGGTGACGAAGCCGATGCGGTTCAGCCCCGCCTTCTGCACGAGATCGATCAGCGCCGCCACCTGGCCGTACGGCACCGCCTTGTCGGCCCGGAGCTGCACCTCCGTCTGCGGATTCTTCTGCGCCGCCGCCGCGATGCGCACGGCGACATTGGCCGCGTCGAGCTTCTCGTCGCCGAAGTAGAGCTGCCCTTGCGGGTCGAGCGCGACGCTCACGAACTGCGGCGCATCGCCCGGCGGGGCGCCGCCGGCGGCCGGCAGTTCGAGCTTCAGGCTGGAGCTCATCAGCGGGGCGGTCACCATGAAGATGACGAGCAGCACCAGCATCACGTCGATCAGCGGCGTCATGTTGATGTCGCTCATCGGCGCTGGATGAGGCCTGCGTTCGAGGCGTCCGAAGGTCATGACAGTCTCGTGGTCGACCCGTCGATCACCATCTCCCGCAGGTCGTGGGCGAAGCCCTCGAGTTCGGCCTCGCAGTGGCCGACCTGCTTGCCGAAGATGTTGTAGGCCAGCACGGCGGGGATCGCGACGGCAAGGCCCGCGGCGGTCATCACGAGGGCTTCGCCGACCGGGCCGGCGACCCGATCGACCGTCAGGCCGCCCGCCGCCGAGATGCTCGCGAGCGCGTGGTAGATGCCCCAGACGGTGCCGAAGAGGCCGATGAACGGGGCGGTGCTGCCGATGGAGGCGAGCAGCACCTGGCCGAACTGGAGTTGCGCGAGGACGCCGTGGAGTGCGTCGCGCAGGCGCCGCGTCAGCTGCGAATCGGCATGGCCGCGGGCTTCGAGCGTGTTGCCCGAGGGCACCGCGACGGCTGCGCTGAGCAGCGGCAGCAGCGCCCGCTCGCGATCGAAGGCGGCGAGCTGCTCCCGGCCGCCTTCGACCGAGGCCGCCGACCAGAACGCCGGCACGGCGCGTTCGAGGTCGACGCGCACCCGGCGCAGCAGCCACGCCTTCCAGAAGATCACCACCCAGGCGCTCGTCGACATCAGCAGCAGCAGCGCGGCGACTGCCCGGGTGATCGCGTCGCCCTGGGTCCAGAAATGGTCGAATCCGCCCATCACCCGAGCCGGAGCGCCACGCCGCCGAACGCCCGACTCGCACGCTCGGCGACGTTCGGCGCGGGGCCGTCCATGTCGGCGACCCGCGTCAAAGTCCGAGCACGTCCTGCATGCCGTAGAGGCCGCTCGCCCGCCCGGCGAGGAAACGCGCGGCACGCAGGCTCCCCTGGGCGTAGGTCGATCGGCTGCTCGACCGGTGGGTGATCTCGATGCGCTCGCCGGTGCCGGCGAAGAGCACGGTGTGGTCGCCGACGATGTCGCCGCCGCGAACGCTCGCGAAGCCGATCGAGGACGGGTCCCGTTCGCCGGTGATGCCGTCACGCGAGCGCACCGCGCAACTCGCCAGATCGCGGCCGAGCGCGGCGGCGACCACCTCGCCCATCTGCAGCGCGGTGCCGCTCGGCGCATCCACCTTGTGCCGGTGGTGCGCTTCGATGATCTCGATGTCGAAGCCTTCGTCGAGGGAACGGGCGGCGACTTCGAGCAGCTTCATGACGACGTTGACGCCGACGCTCATGTTCGGCGCCATCACGATCGCGATGTGCCGGGCGTGCTCGGCGATCAGCGCCTTCTGGGCGGTGTCGAAGCCGGTGGTGCCGACGACCGCATTGATGCCGAGCTCGCGGCAGAGGGCCAGGTGGGCGAGCGTGCCCTCCGGCCGGGTGAAATCGATCAGCACCTGCGCTGCGGCGAGGCCGGCCCGCAGGTCGGCCTGCAGCGTGACGCCGCTCGTGCGGCCGGCGAAGGCGGCGGCGTCGATGCCGATCGAGGGGCTGTCGGGCAGGTCGAGCGCGCCGGTGAGTCGCAGGTCGTCGGCCGCGTCGACCGCGTCGACCAGCATCCGCCCCATGCGCCCGGAAGCGCCGGCGATCGCGATCCGCAGCGGATTGTCCCGCCGGCTCCGCATCATGACGCCGGCTCGAGAGGAGGGTAGTCGCGCACCGGGCCGACGGGCTCGGCGTCGGCCGTGGGCACCTTTGGTGGCGGGGGCAGCGCCTTGACCTGATCGTCGGTGAGTTCGAGCGAAGGGGCGTTGCGCGAGGTCTTGAAGGTGTCGATCGAGGCGACGAAGTCCCGCTCGGCGGGCAGTTCGCCGCCGGTATCGATGCTCGCGAGCGCCTCGCCGGTGAAGAGCACGGTGACATGGCGCAGTTGCGGCGACGCGCCCTGGCGGCGGATCGTGAAGACGTAGTCCCAGCGGTTCGCGTGGAACGGATCGGCGAGCAGCGGCGAGCCGAGGATCTCGCGCACCTGGGCGCGCGAGAGGCCCGGGCGGATCGCCGCGGCCTGCTCTTTCGTGACGACGTTGCCCTGCACCACCTCGACCTTGTACGGCGTGATCACGCCGAGAAAGTTGTCGTTCGACGGCAGCGACTGGCAGCCCGCGAGCGCGAAGCCGCAGACGACCGCCGCGGCGGACGGGAAGCATCGAACGTTCGGGCGAAGAGGGAAAAGTCGCATGCGGGAGCGGTGCGCCGCGCACGGCGCCAACCTCGATATGATGGCTCATTCTAGCGGCTGCCTCCCCTGGCACCGCCGGGCCGGTCCGGCGCGCGCAGCGGCTCGCTCCGGGCCCCTTTGCAGTCCTCGGCCTTGCGAGCGCCCCGTCATGACCAACCACGCCGACGAATTGAAAAGCAGCGGCCTGAAGGCGACCTTGCCGCGCATCAAGGTGCTGGAGATGTTCCAGAAGACGACCCAGCGCCACATGAGCGCCGAGGATGTCTTCAAGATGCTGCTCGCCGAGGGCGCCGACGTCGGGCTCGCGACGGTCTACCGGGTGCTGATGCAGTTCGAGCAGGCGGGCCTCCTCTCGCGCAATCATTTCGAGTCCGGCAAGGCGGTGTTCGAGCTCAACGAGGGCAAGCACCACGACCACCTCGTGTGCGTCGACTGCGGCCGGGTCGAGGAGTTCTTCGACGCCGAAATCGAGCGCCGGCAAAAGAGCGTCGCCCAGGCGCGGGGCTTCGAGCTCCAGGACCATGCGCTCGCGCTCTACGCCTTGTGCACCAAGGCGAACTGCCCGCACCGGGCGTCGAAGTGAACCGCGCCGCGCGTCCGCGCGGTGCCTCATTCGTCCGGCTTGAGCATCGCCTTCGCGTGGCGCTCGATGAACTCGCGATAGGTGTCGATGCCGCGCAGTTGCAGGATCGTGTTGCGCACGGCCGCCTCCACCAGCACCGCGAGATTGCGCCCGGCGTCGACCGCGATCACGGTCTTCCTGACCGGCACGTCGAGGATGTCCTCGTTGAGCGGCTCGTAGGGCAGACGCTCGAACTCCCGGTCCATCGTTTCCTTGCGCACCAGGTGGACGATGAGCTTCAGGCGCATCTTCCGGCGCACCGCCGTCTCGCCGAAGATCGCCTTGATGTCGAGCAGGCCGATGCCGCGCACTTCGAGCAGGTTGAGCAGCAGGTCGGGGCAGCGCCCTTCGAGCGCGATCTGCGAGACCCGGTACAGATCGACCGCATCGTCGGCGACGAGCCCGTGGCCGCGCGAAATGAGTTCCAGGCCGAGTTCGCTCTTGCCGAGGCCCGATTCGCCCGTGATCAGCACGCCGACGCCCAGGATGTCCATGAACACACCGTGCCGGGTCGTGCGCTCGGCGAAGTGCTGGCTGAGGTAGGCGCGCACCACGTCGATGACGTGGCCGGCGGATTCGCGGGTCGCGAAGAGCGGGATGTCGGCGCGGTCGCAGAGCGCGACGAGCTGGTCGGGCGGCGTCTGGCCGTCGGCGACGATCAGGACCGGCGGCTCGAGCGTGACGATGCGGGAAATCCGCCGCACCGCCACCTCCGGCGTGCTCTGGTTCAGGTAGGCGACCTCGCGCCGCCCGACGATCTGCACCCGGTAGGGATGGATGTAGTTGAGGTAGCCGACCAAGTCCGCCGCAGACTGGGCATTGCGCACCGCCGCCTCGTCGAAGCGACGTTCCGGATGCGCATGCCCGCCGATCCATTCCCAGTGCAGGACGGGGCGATGCTCCTCGAACAGCGCCTCGGCGCTGATGACGCTGGGCTTCATCGGCGGCGCCCGCGCTGATCGTGCGAGGAACCGTCGCGTCCGCGGTCCAGCGGGCCGGCGCTTCCAACTTCGCCCTCGGGACGGCCCGGCGGGCTCAATGGACGATCTTCGCGCTGCGCGCTTCGAACTTCGCCCTTGGGACGGCCCGGCGGGCTCAGGCCACCGATTTCAACGGTTCCCAGTTGGCGATCAGTTGATGGACCGTGGCGGCCTCGCCCTCGGTCTTCAGACGTTCGCGAAGTTCGCGGTCGGACAGCATCTCGGCGATCTCGGAAAGGATTTCCAGGTGACGCTGCGTTGCGGCTTCGGGCACGAGCAGGAAGATCAACAGGCCGACTGGCTCGTCGTCGGGCGCGTCGAATGGGATCGGCTGGCGCACCCGCAGCACCGCCGCCTGCGGGTTCTTCAGGCCCTTGATCCTGCCGTGGGGAATCGCCACGCCATGCCCGAGCCCGGTCGAGCCGAGCCGTTCCCGGGCGAAGAGGTTGTCGGTGACCGTGGCGCGGGCGATCGCGTGCTGGTTCTCGAACACCAGCCCGGCTTGCTCGAAAGCGCGCTTCTTGCTGGTAGCGTCTACATCGACCAGCACGTTGCTGGCGGGCAGGATGGCGGCGAGGCGATTCATCTTTGCACGTGGCAGCGAGCCGGCTTGTGGCCAGCTCGGAGGCCCGGAAGTGACGAGTTCATGAATTATGGGACTCTTGCCGCGTGCAGGGTCTCCCCGGGCGCCCGGGTTCGTGTCGATTCTGACGCGGTTGCGAGCGCCCGGCAACCCGAACGCTCAAACCGGCGCGTCGATCCGCTTCGGCGCCGCGTGGTGGTGATCCTGCACCTTGTCCTTGTGGCGGCAGACCTGGCGGTCGAGCTTGTCCATGAGCTGGTCGATCGCGGCGTAAAGATCTTCGCTCGACTGCTCGACAAAGATGTCCTTGCCCTTCACATGCAGCGTCACCTCGGCCTTCTGGCGTCTCTCCTTCTCGCTCAGTTTCTCCACCGACAGCAGCACGTTGATGTCGACGACCTGATCGAAATGCCGAGTGACGCGTTCCAGTTTCGTCGAGACGTATTCGCGGAGGGCGGCGGTGACTTCGAGGTGATGGCCGCTGATCGTCAGGTTCATGGGAGATCCTTCGCAGTGGTGGAGGGGGTCGACACTGAAGCGCCGCGGAGCCGGAAAGCGGCTCCAGCGCCGCGATTCAGTGTGCTCCACCTTCGCCGGTTGTGACAAGAGAGCGCCACCAACCCCGCTCGACGCAGGGAAACCGGCCGCCCGCTTCAAGCCGCGCGCGGCGTGTCTCAGCCCTGCTCGAGCGTGAACTGCATGACGCCGGTGTTGCCGGTCAGAAAGGCGGCTTCGCAGTAGGCGAGGTAGAACTCCCAGATGCGCATGAAGCGGGTATCGAAGCCGAGCTGCCGCACGGCGCTGTCGGCTCCCAGGAAGCGTTCGCGCCAGCGCTTGAGCGTTTCGGCGTAGTCGAGGCCGAAATCGAGCTCGCCCACGACCCGCAGCCCGGCCCGCGCGGCCGCGGCACGGAAGGCGCTGGCGCTCGGCAGCAGCCCGCCGGGGAAGATGTACTGCTGGATGAAGTCGGTCGAGCGGCGGTAGCGCTCGAACAGGTCGTCGCGGATGGTGATGGTCTGGATGCAGGCACGTCCGCCGCGCTTGAGCTGCGAGGCGAGCGTCGCGAAGAAGCTCGGCCAGTACTCGCGGCCGACCGCCTCGAACATCTCGATCGAGGCGATCGCGTCGTAGGGGCCGTCGTCGATGTCGCGGTAGTCCTGCAGCCGCAGGTCGCCCGCGAGCCCGGCGTCGCCGAGGCGGGCGCGGGCCCAGCCGAGCTGTTCGGTCGAAAGCGTCACCCCGGTCACGCTCGCGCCGAAATCGCGCGCCGCCGTCTCGGCGAGGGCGCCCCAGCCGCAGCCGATCTCGAGCACGCGGTCGCCGGGGCCGACGCGGCATTCGGTCAGCGCCCGCCGCACCTTGGCCTGCTGGGCGAACGACAGTGCCTGGCTGCGGTCGCCCTCGAACCAGGCACTGCTGTAGTTCATCGTCGGGTCGAGCCAGAGACGATAGAAGTCGTTGCCGAGGTCGTAGTGGGCGTGGATGTTTTTCCGGCTGCCGGCGCGCGAGTTCCGATTCAGCAGGTGCTTGATCCGGTAGAGCAGCGATCCCCAGCGCCGGCCGTAGACCACCGACTCGATCGCGTCGCGGTTGGCGACGAAGAGCGTCAGCAGCGCCGTCAGATCGGGGGTCGTCCAGTCGCCGGCGATGAACGTCTCGGCGACGCCGATGTCGCCGGACTTCAGCGCCGCGGCGCACACCTTCCAGTTCGCGAGGCGCATCGCCGCCCTCACGCCGGGGCCGGTGCCGAAGTGTGCCGACGCGCCGTCGGGCAGCTGCAGGTCGAGCGTGCCGTGCCGGAGGTTCTGCATCAGCCGCAGCACGATGCGTGCGGCAGCGGGCGCCGACTCGAGGTGCGCCAGAAGGGGGAGGGTGCTGCTGGTCATTGTCGAAAGGATGGTGGGGACGACGAGAGACGGAACGTGGCGCTCAGCGGGTGATGAACTCGGCCGGCGGTGCGGGCTTGCTCCTGAACGGCACGCGCTTGGCCCAGAGCCGCAGGGCCTGCCAGTGGATGCGCAGGATCACGAAGACGGTCAGGAGCGGCATGCCGAAGAAAGCGGCTCGCACCCGCGCCGGGGAAAGCGGCTGCAAGCGGCCCGACACGCTGGTGCGGATCACCAGGCCCGCCGCGTCGAAGTGCTCGATCCGGGCGACCGTGCGCGCCGTGCCGGCCGTGCCGGCGGGGCGCAGTCCGGTCGTCATGAACTGGAAGCGGTAGTCGCCGCTCACCGAGCAGAACGGCGAGACGTGGAAGACCTTGTCGGCGCGAAGGGTCTGACCGAATCGCGCGTCGCGCAGCAGATAGCCGTGGCGTTCGCCGAAGGTGTTGTTGACCTCGACCAGCACCGCCGTGAGCGAGCCGTCGGCCCGGTGGCAATACCAGAAGCTGACCGGCTTGAAGGCGAAGCCGAGAACGCGCGGATAGCAGTGCAGCCAGACTTCGCCATCGGCGTCGGCCACGCCCTCGCGCCGCAGCTGCTCCTCGAGCCAGGCGAGACTGTCGGCCCGGCCGTCGCCATGGTCGTGGTCGGCGAAGCTGATGAGACCGAAGCGGTTGCGCGCGAGCGCCGGGCTCGGCGTTGCCCGCAGCCGGCGCATCGGCAGCATGAGGAAGTAGGTCGGGTAGACGAAGCGATTCACTGCCGGCCGCAGCCTGGCGTGGCGGACTTCGCCGGTGCCGATCATCGGCTGGGGCAACGCGGCGCTCATCGGCTGCCTTCCAGGAGCGCCTTCATGCCAGCGCCGCCGCACGGCGCGGCGCCTCGGCGATCCGCGACGTGAGCGCCTCGCACACCGCGAGGCCAGAGGTCAACCCGTCCTCGTGGAAGCCGTAGCGCGTCCAGGCGCCGCAGAACCAGCTCCGTTGCCGCCCCTGCAGCTCCGGCAGACGCGCCTGCGCCTGGATCGCGGCGCGGTCGAACACCGGATGCGCATAGTCGAATTCACGGTGGACGAGTACCGCGCGCGGCTCGCGCACCGGGTTGAGCGAGACGATCACCGGCACCTGGAACGGCAGCGGTTGCAGGCGGTTGAGCAGGTAGTGCAGGCAGACCGCGGCGGCTTCGCGCGAGGCGTCCGGCGCGCGCTCGTAGTTCCAGGCCGCCCAGGCCGCGGGGCGCGTCGGCAGCACGGCGGTGTCGGTATGGAGCACCGCGCGGTTGCGGTGATAGCGCACCGCGCCGAGGACCGCCCGCTCCTCGGGCGAGGGCGCGTCGAGGAGCGTGAGCGACTGGTCGCTGTGGCAGGCGAAGACCACTTCGTCGAAGGTCAGTGCGCCGGCGTCGAGCAGGAGGTCGACACCGCCGGGCCGGCGCACGACGCGGCGCACCGGCGTCTCGAGCCGGGCGTCGGGGATCGACCGCAGCATCGCCTCGACGTAACGCCGCGCGCCGCCCGGCACGCTCAACCACTGCGGCCGCCCGGCAATCTGCAGCAGGCCGTGGTTGTGGCAGAAGCGGATCATGGTCGCGACGGGAAAGCGCAGCATCTGATCCACCGGGCACGACCAGATGCTGCCGATCATGGGCAGGAAATACCAGTCGCGAAACGACGCGCTGAAGCGGTGCCGGTCGAGGAACGTTCCGATCGGCTCGTCGAGCGCGGCGGGGTCGGTGCCGGAGCCGCCGGAGGTCCGGGCAAGCTCGGTCGCGAGCCGGTTGAAGCGCAGGATGTCGACCAGCATGCGCCAGAAGCGCGGCCGCCAGGCGTTGCGGCGCTGCGCGAACACGCCCGCCAGGTCGTTGCCGCTCCACTCGATGCCCTCGGCGCCCGGCACCTGAACGGAAAACGACATCTCCGCCGCCGCCGTCTCGACCCCGAGCTTCGCGAGGAGGCGCATCAGCTTCGGGTAGGTGCGCTCGTTGAGGACCAGAAAACCGGTGTCGACGCCGTGCGTCACGCCGTCGAGCGTCAGGTCGACGGTGTGGGTGTGACCGCCGAAATGGCGGCCGGCTTCGAACAGCGTCACTTCGGCCTGCCCGGCCAGGCCGTGCGCGACCGCCAACCCGGAGATCCCGGAGCCGATCACCGCGACCCGCGTCATCCGCGGTCGGCGCGCGAACGCGGCATCGGACAGGCAGGGCCCCCAGCCGAACGGGGGAAGTCCACGGGTGCGCCGGCGTGCATCGGCTCGACATTACCGCATTTCGTCGCAGCACCGGCGCGCGCCGGCGGTTTTCGCAGGGCACGGGCTTTTGCACCACAAATCAGGTCTTCGGGCATCGACGGCACTCGGCATCTCACGCGGCAGCATGAGGAACGGATGAGAGGAACCAGGCGGCGCCGGTCGGCGCCTGCGCGGCAGAAAACCACGGCCCGCGCCGAGGCGAGCCGGTGCCCGAGGCGAGGCGCCCGCGAGGCCGTATGGTGTGCCCACACAACGAGCCGGCAGCGACGGATCGGGCCCTCTTTCTGACGCGCGGGCTCCTAGCGCGGGACGGTGGTTTTTCTTACGCAGGGCGGCCGTTGCCGGATGCAGTCTGGCGCAGGATCCCTACCCTGCGGGTGCGCAAAATGCCCCGACTAGAATCGATAGCCACCTGGAGGCCCCACGACATGATCTACCCGGAACTTTTCAAGCAGCTCGAAGCGGTGCGGTGGAACATGGACAAGGACATCCCCTGGGACCATTTCGACGCGAGCCGGCTGACCGATGAGCAGGCCGAGACGATCAAGATGAACGCCATCACCGAATGGGCTGCGTTGCCCGCGACGGAGATGTTCCTGCGCGACAACAAGGACGACAGCGATTTCAGCGCCTTCATCAGCGTCTGGTTCTTCGAGGAGCAGAAGCATTCGCTGGTGCTGATGGAATACCTGCGGCGGTTCCGGCCCGAGCTCGTTCCGACCGAGGCGGAGCTGCACGAAGTGCGCTTCGAATTCGATCCGGCGCCGGCGCTCGAGACGCTGATGCTGCACTTCTGCGGCGAGATCCGCCTCAACCACTGGTACCGTCGCGCGGCCGAGTGGCATTCCGAGCCGGTCATCAAGGCGATCTACGAAACGCTCGCCCGCGACGAGGCGCGCCACGGCGGCGCCTACCTGCGGTACATGAAGCGCGCGATGCAGCGCTTCGGCGACGAGGCCCGTGCCGCGTTCGCGAAGGTCGGCGTGCTGATGGCGAGCGCGCGTCGCACCGCGCAGGCGCTGCACCCGACGAACCTGCACGTCAACGTCAAGCTCTTCCCGCGCGACACCGTGCAGAGCCGCCTGCCGGACCCGGCCTGGCTCGAGCAGTGGCTCGACCGGCAGATCCAGTTCGACGCGGTCTGGGAGACCAAGGTCGTCGACCGCATCCTCCACAACCTGAGCCTGCTGCTCGAACGCAGCTTCGCGAGCGTGCAGGAGCTCAACCGCTACCGCAAGGAAGTCACCGCGAAGGTGGCGGCGGCCGCGGCGCAGTGCCCGACGCCCGCTGCCGCCGTGGCCTGAACACGGGCCGATGGCGCCGGACTTCCTCGCCAAGCTCTGCCGCGCCGACGAGCTGCCGGCGCGGGTCGCGGCGCTGGCGTCCCCGGTGGTCTTCACCAACGGCGTCTTCGACATCCTGCACCGGGGTCACGTCAGCTATCTCGCCCAGGCGCGCGCGCTCGGCGGCAGCCTCGTCCTCGGTCTCAACAGCGACGCCTCGGCGCGCCTCCTGGGCAAGGGCCCGGACCGGCCGCTGAACGCGGAGCTGGATCGCGCCTGCGTGCTCGCGGCCCTCGAGAGCGTGAGCCTGGTGACGCTCTTCGACGAGGCGACGCCGGTCGAGCTGCTCAAGCGGGTGCGGCCGCAGCGCTACGTCAAGGGCGGCGACTACGACATCGAGACGCTCGAAGAGACGAAGTGGGTGCGGACCTGGGGCGGCGACGCCCGGTCGCTCGGCTTCGTCGAAGGCTACTCGACGACCGATCTGGTGCGGCGCATCCGGGGCTGATTCCCGGGGCGCCACGGCGTCCGAACGTACCGGGCGAGCCGCGACGGATCACGGAATGCCGCTGCG
>CAZZWY010000054.1:0-12675 GCA_964657785.1 uncultured Acetobacteraceae bacterium | reverse complement strand
ACACCGGCCGGTCCTTCAGGACTTCGGCCAGCGCCCGGCGAGCGATCTCGATGACCGCCGCGATCTCGGCGCGCTTGGCCGGCCCCAGGCCCTTGATGCGCTTGAGGTCGTTGGCATCGGCATGCAGCAGGCCCTGCACCCCGCCGAAGCGGTCGAGCAGCTGCTGGGCCAGCTGCAGCACCGAGACACCGCGGATGCCGGTCCGGAGCAGCAGCGCGATCAGCTCGGCATCCGCCAGCGACGCGGCGCCCGACATGAGCAGCTTCTCGCGCGGCCGGGCCGCGGCGGGGATGTCCTTGAGCGTCATGGATGCGCGCCGGGCCGCGCTCAACTCGTAAAATGGTGCAGTCTATCGGCAGCACGCAGCGGCGACCACCGCGCCGCCGTCGCCGGCCGGTCGAGCCCGCCACATCGGAAAGCCTTCTTGAATGCCATTCACCCCGGGTCGTTCCTGACCTTGCACTATCGCCTCGCGGGGCCCGATGGCGCCGACCTCATCAACACCTTCGCGGGTCAGCCGGCGACGCTCTCGCTCGGCACCGGCGAACTGGCGCCGGCGATGGAAGCGCGACTCCTCGGTCTGACCGAAGGCACCCGGCAAGCGTTCGAGCTCGCGCCGGGCGAGGCCTTCGGCGAGCGCAATCCCGACATGCTGCAGCGCGTGAAGCGCTCCTTGCTTCACGAGTTCGGCGACCCGCAGGCCGACTATGCCGTCGGCGACGTGGTGCAGTTCCCGACGCCCGACGGCCAGAGCGTCTATGCGGGCCTGCTGCGCGAGATCGACGGCGACGTCCTCGTCTTCGATTTCAATCACCCGCTCGCCGGCCGGCCGGTGACGTTCGAAGTCCACGTGATCGGGGTGCTGTGATGAATCCGATCGAGGAGGTCGTCCTGGCCGAGCCGCGCGGCTTTTGCGCCGGGGTGGACCGGGCGATCGAGATCGTCGAGCGTGCGCTGCGGAAATTCGGTGCGCCGATCTATGTCCGCCACGAGATCGTCCACAACACCTACGTCGTCAACGATCTGAAAGCCAAGGGCGCGATCTTCATCGAGGAGCTGTCGGACGTGCCCCCCGGCGCGACCCTCGTCTTCAGCGCGCACGGCGTGGCGCAGTCGGTTCGCCAAGAAGCGGCGCGGCGCGGCTTCAATGTCTTCGATGCGACCTGCCCGCTGGTCTCCAAGGTGCATGTCGAGGTCGCGAAGCTGCACCGGGAGGGTTATGAGTTCATCATGATCGGCCACAAGGGGCATCCGGAGGTCGAAGGCACGATGGGCCAGCTCGCGAGCGGCATCCATCTGGTCGAGGACGTGGAAGATGTCGAAACGGTGGTCGTCGGGCAGGCCGACCGGCTCGCGGTGGTCACGCAGACGACGCTTTCCGTCGACGACGCCGCCGAGATCCTCGCCGCCGTCAAGCAGCGCTTCCCGAAGGTGCGCCAGCCCAAGCAGCAGGACATCTGTTACGCGACGCAGAACCGCCAGGATGCCGTCAAGCTGCTCGCGCCGACCGTCGACATCCTCATCGTCGTCGGCAGCCCGACGAGTTCGAACAGCAACCGCCTGCGCGAACTCGCCTAGCGCCTCGGTACCGAAGCCTACATGGTCGACCTCCCGGACGATCTGCAGCCGGAGTGGTTCGAAGGCAAGCGCAGCGTCGGCCTGACCGCGGGGGCCTCGGCCCCGGACATCCTGGTGCAGCAGGTGATCGCCCGACTCCGGATGCTGGGGGCGGTCTCGGTGCGCAAGCTCGCGGGGGTCGAGGAGACGATCGAATTTCCGCTGCCGATGGGGCTCGGCGACAAGTCGATGGGGCAGCTCGCGCCAGGCTGAGCTTCGCGCGGGCAGGCGTGGCGCGTCCGCGCTCGTCAGCGTTTCGCGCGAGGGTGGAAGACGATGGGTTGCGGACGTGTCGCAGACGGGGAGTCGGCGCCCGGCACCGATCGGGCGGTGCCGCTTCGCTCGTCGTCATGTCGCTTCGGCGCGTGGTCGCAGCCGTCGCAGCCGCAGCCCGCACCGGCTTTCGCCGCTGCCGCGGCCCTCGCACGCAAGGCCGAGGGGAGCGGGCAGGTCGACAAATAGCCGGCAAGGGCCCGGCGCAGCACGGCGGGCATCAGCGCCCAGAGCGCATACAGGCCGGACGCGATCACGAGCAGGACAACGATCAGGATCTGCATGGCGTCAGGCTCCGAGCCAGAGGGTGGTGCGGTAGGTGACGAAAGCCGCGACGTAGGCCAGCGCGAACAGATACACGGCCATGAGGATCGGATAGCGCCATGAATTCGTCTCACGGCGCACCACCGCGAGGGTGGAGATGCACTGCGGCGCGAAGACGTACCACGCGAGCAGCGAGTAGGCGGTCGCGAGCGACCAACCCTGCGCGATGACCGGCGACAGCGCGTCCGCGACCTCGCCGCCGGCCGACGACATCGAGTAGACCGTGCCGAGCGCGCCGACCGCGACCTCGCGCGCCGCGAGGCCCGGCACCAGTGCGATCGAGATCTGCCAGTTGAAGCCGATCGGCGCGAAGACGTGTTGCAGCGCCTGGCCGAGACCGCCGGCGAAGCTGTAGCGGATCGCCGGGCCGGCCGTTCGAAGGTCGACGTCGGCGGGCGGCGCCGGATAGCTCGACAGGAACCAGAGAATCACCATCAGCGCGAAGATGATGCCGCCGACCCGCGCCAGGAAGATCCGTGCCCGCTCCCAGAGGCCGAGCGCGAGGTTGCGCAGTCCCGGCAGACGATAAGGCGGCAGCTCGAGCATCAGCGGCTGGTAGCGGCTCTTGAGCCAGAGGCGCTTGAAGCCGAAGGCGACCAGCATGGCCGAGGCGACCCCCGCGACATAGAGCGCGAAGAGCGTGAGGCCGCGCAGGTTGAAAAGCCCCACGCTGCGGTTCGGCACGAAGGCCCCGATCAGGAGCGCATACACGGGCAGCCGCGCCGAGCAGGTCATGAGCGGAGCGACCATGATGGTCGCGAGCCGGTCCTTCCAGTTCGCGATCGTGCGCGTGGCCATGATCCCCGGAATCGCACACGCGAAGCTCGACAGCAGCGGAATGAAGGCGCGGCCGGAGAGGCCGACCTTGCCCATGACGGTGTCGAGGAGGAACGCGGCACGCGGCAGGTAGCCGGAATCTTCCAGGACGAGGATGAAGAAGAAGAGGATCAGAATCTGCGGCAGGAAGACCACCACGAAGCCGGCCCCGGCGATCACGCCATCGACGAGCAGGCTGCGCAGCGGGCCGGGGGCCAGATGCGCGGTCGTCCAGCCGCTGAGGGCTTCCATGCCCGCCTTGATCGCGTCCATCGGCAGGTTGGCCCAGGAAAACACGGCCTGGAAAATCAGGAACAGCACCAGGCCGAGGATCACGAGGCCGCCCACGGGGTGCATCACGACCGCATCGATGCGAGGATGGAAGCGCGAGACGCGGGCGGCTCCCGGCGCGACGAGCGCGAGGATGCGGCGAACCTCGCGCTGCAGATCCGCCGATGAGCCGGCCTCCGACTCGACGGTCGCGGGCGTCGTCGCCGCGGGCGGCAGCACGCCGAGATGCTGTTCGATCATTGCCAGCAGCTTGGCGTGACCGTCGTGTCGCACTGCGATGGTCTCGACGACCGGGCAGCCGAGTTCCGCCGCGAGACGCTCGACATCGATCCCGAGCCCCTGGGCACGCGCCACGTCGGCCATGTTGAGCGCGACCAGCATCGGCCGCCCGAGGCGTTTGAGCTCGAGCACCAGGCGCAAGTTCATGCGCAGGTTGGTCGCATCGACCACGGCGACGACGGCGTCGGGCGCCGCCTCGCCGGGGCGGCGGCCCTCGATGACCTCGAGCGTGACCTGCTCGTCGGGCGTTGCCGGCGTCAGGCTGTAGGTGCCGGGCAGGTCGATCACCGACGCCGTCTGGCCGTTGCCGAGGCGCGTCGTGCCGACCTTGCGCTCGACCGTCACCCCGGCATAGTTCGCGACCTTCTGGCGGGCGCCGGTCAGGAGGTTGAAGAGCGCCGTCTTGCCGCAGTTCGGGTTGCCGACGAGCGCGATGCTCCACCCGCTCGCGAGCGGAAGGGAGACGTTGGCCGTCACGACGGGGCGACCTCGATGCACTGCGCCTCGAGCAGCCGCAGGCCGAAGAGCGTGTCGCCGATCTGCACCGCGAGCGGCTCGCGCCCACCCGGGCCGCGCCGCAGCATCTGCAGCGGTTCGCCCGGGATGAAGCCGATTTCGCCGAGGCGGCGCAGCGCGACCGCGTCCATCTCCGGCGCGGCGGCCACCACGCGCGACACGGTCGCGCAGGCGCCGTCGGGCAGTTCGTTCAACAGCATGATCGTGAGGACCGGAGAGCGTGACGTACTCGAACGCGGGAAATCACCCGCCGACGAATGCGCATGAGAATGAGATTGTCTCGCAGTTCGAAGGCGCTGTTGCGAGGGTCAGCGGCGGCAGAGCGGTCTTTGCAAGGAGACACCGAGCTCGTTTTGCCAATGAGAACGATTAGCATTATGCTATCCGCGGTCGGTCGTTCCGACGGTGCTTTTCGTTCCACTTGCCCGGTCGCCCTCGCCATGACCCTTTTGTCGCTCCAGAATGCGCTCAGCGGCACCGCCGTCCGGTCTGCCGCCGGCGGCAGGCGCGATCTGCCTCGCGTATCCCCCCTGCACTGGAGCACCCATGAAGAGCGATCCCCTCGTCCTAGGCCATCTGAACGCACAGCTCAAGAACGAGATCACGGCCACGAACCAGTACTTTCTCCATTACCGGATGCTGAAGCACTGGGGCTTCGACAAGCTGGCGAAGAAAGAGTACGAGGAATCCATCGGCGAGATGAAGCATGCGGACAAGCTGATGGCGCGCATCTTCATGCTCGACGGTCTTCCCAATCTGCAGGATCTCGGCAAGCTCCTGATCGGCGAGAGCGTGCCGGAGATCCTCGGCTGCGATCTGCAGATGGAGACCGGCGCCCAGGCGACCATCAAGGACGGCATCGCCTACTGCGAATCGGTACGCGACTACGTCTCGCGAGATCTGCTTCAGGGCATCCTGGACGACACCGAGGAGCACATCGACTTCCTCGAAACGCAGATCGACCTGATCGGCAAGGTCGGCGTGGAGAACTACCTTCAGTCGCAGATGGGCGAACTCAGCTGACGAGCGCGCGGACGCGCGACGACGGGGGGCGTCCGTGATCGTCTGCGTCTGTCGCAAGGTGTCGGATCAGCAGATTCGCGACGCCGCCGCCGAGGGGGCGGACAGCCTCGAATGCCTGCAGTTCGAGCTCGGCGTGGCCACGCAGTGCGGACGCTGTGCCGACTGTGCGTCACGCGTGCTGTGCGAAGCGCGGGCGGTCCACGCGCGCCCTTCGCTGCTGCCCGTGGTCTTTCGACCGATCAACCTGCAGAGCGCCTGACCGCCGGTTCGAGGCGGCCCGGCGCTGCCTACAATCCGCGCTCCTTCGACTTTCACGGCGGCGCCCGCGCGCTGGCTGCCATGCTCGACATCACCCTGCTGCGCAAGGATCTCGCGCAGGTCATCGCCCGCCTGGAGCGGCGAAAGTCGCCGCAGCCGTTCCTCGACGTTGATCGGTTCACGGCGCTCGAAACCGAGCGAAAGACGCTGCAGACGCAGACCGAAGAACTCCAGGCGCAGCGCAACAGCCTCTCCCGTCAGATCGGGCAGAGGAAGGGCAAGGGCGAGGCGACCGGCGAGCTGATGGCGCAGGTCGGGGGCATCGGGGAGACGCTCAAGCGATCGGCCGAGCGACTCGAGGCGATCCAGTCCGAGCTGAACGATCTGTTGATGGGCGTGCCCAACCTTCCGCAAGACGACGTGCCGTTGGGGGAGGACGACGCCGCGAATCTGGAAGTGCGGCGCTGGGGAACGCCCCGTCGCTTTGAATTCCGGGTGCGGGACCATGTGGAGCTCGGCGCGCCGCTCGGCCTCGATTTCGACACCGGTGCGCTGCTCTCCGGCTCGCGCTTCGCGCTAATGCGGGGCGCAGTGGCGCGGCTGCACCGGGCCCTTGCGCAGTTCATGCTCGATGTGCAGACGCTCGAGCACGGCTACACCGAGTGCTACACGCCCTACATCGTCAATCGCGAAATTCTCGAGGGCACCGGCCAGCTGCCGAAATTTCGCGATGACATGTTCCGCGTCAGTCGCGGCGGCGACGAGAGCGAGTCCGAGCAGTACCTGATTTCGACGTCCGAGATCACGCTGACCAACACCGTGCGCGAGCGGGTGCTGTCCGCTGCCGAACTGCCGATTCGCCTGACGGCGCACAGCCCGTGTTTTCGCTCCGAGGCCGGCAGTGCCGGGCGCGACACCCGCGGCCTGATCCGTCAACATCAGTTCGACAAGGTCGAGATGGTTCAGATCACCGAGCCCGGCGACAGCGATGCGGCGCTCGAGGCGATGGTCGGCCATGCCGAAGCGGTGCTGCGCAAGCTCGGCCTGCCGTATCGCGTCGTCCTGCTGTGCGGGGGGGATCTCGGCTTCGGATCGGCGAAGACGTACGACCTCGAAGTGTGGCTGCCGGGTCAGAACACCTACCGCGAGATCAGTTCGTGCTCCAACATGGAAGCCTTTCAGGCGCGTCGGATGCGGGCGCGCTACAAGACGCCGGAGGGCCGCAACGAGCTCGTGCACACGCTCAACGGATCCGGCCTGGCGGTCGGCCGCACGTTGGTCGCCGTGCTCGAGAACGGGCAACGCGAGGATGGCTCAATTGTCGTGCCCGAGGTGTTGCGCACCTACCTCGGAGGTCGGGATATCTTGCACGCCTGACCGGCGCAGCGCGATGGCCGCAAAGCAGGTTTAGAATCACGGGCTGGGCTCAACTTTGCTTCGGCGGTCGAGCGGCGGTGCCGGAGAGGTGGCAGAGTGGTCGAATGTACCTGACTCGAAATCAGGCGAACCGCAAGGTTCCGAGGGTTCGAATCCCTCCCTCTCCTCCAGGACGCCGTATCACGCATGCACGCACCTGCCGCAGGTAGGATTGTTCCCACGCCGTGCGGCGAAGTCCTCGTCTCCGGGGGCGCAAAGATGTTCCCTATGATGGCTGGGTCGCAACCCGCGACGACCTCGGGAGCGTTCAATGTACAAAGGGATGATCTGGGCGGCACTCGCGGTGCCGCTCGCGCTCGGCTCGATTGGCGCCAGTGCCAAGGGATGTTTGAAGGGGGCGGCGGTCGGTGGCGTCGCGGGGCACGTTGCCGGGCACCATGCCGTCGTGGGTGCGGTGGCGGGCTGTGCGGTGGAACATCACCGCGAGAAGGTCCGGGACCGCTCGGCTGCACAAGCACCTGCCAACGCCGCGCCCCCTCCGGTGTCCGGCACCCCGAAGTAGGCCCACTGATCGCACGCCGCGGGTTCGGCGCACTTCGGGTGGGCTGTGTCGCAGTGGTCCGCAGCCGCTCGCTCGGGCGGCATCGACCAAAGCGTTCGATATTGCGCGATCGCCGTGTCGATGGCTGCCTCCGCACTCATCGCCGGGCGGCGGCGCGCCAGTTGACATGCGAAGATCCGGATCCATTCTCCGGGTGGAGTGGACACGGTTAGGGCGGTGAGCATCGCGCGGGTCCTCCATGACGAACGTCCGGAGTTTCGGTTCTTGGGCGAGGTTGGATGTCGCGAAATGCGGCCCGAACACAGCGTCATCTTCGGCAACTGTGTGATAAGCGCGAGACCGGGTCTACGCCCGAATACTCGCAGACTCGCTGCACGGCTTGATGAACGAACTCGTCGACGAGCCGATCGCCACTCGCGAGTTCAGCGACTGGGCGATGGGCGGCAGCACGGTCGCCTTCCCAGATTTCTCCGGCTCCGGAGCGCCGATTGATCAGCGCCGGGCAGCTCGATGCCGCTCGGAAACGGCAGGACCATTCTTCTGCAGGTGTGGGGCGCGAGACCCGGCTGATCGACGACCCAGATGCCTTTGTGCGGAGGCTGGTCGCCGCTCTCGCCGGCGTGCGGTCAACTCACTCCGACGCTGCGATGCTCTCGTGTTCCATTTCGGCGGCGACCTCCGGGTCATAGCCACCTACATCGTTCCAAAGCTCGAGCGCCAGCGCCGACAGCTCGTCCTCGTCTTCGTCCGGACGCAACTCGGCCAGACGCGAGGCGCACAGCCCGATCCACCGCTGTTGATTCATGCCGGGCAGCGCGCCACGGGCCGTGGAATTGATCTGTGACGGCCCTGTCCACAACTTGATGGACAGGGGCGGCACCGACAAATCTGAGCGCATCGAGCGATTGGGTTGCATGCGAATTCCTGGATCGAGTCAGTGGGAGGTGGCGAAGATTTCCGCGGCCTGTTCCGGCTCGAGGTCGCCGGCCTCGTCGAACTGGCTGTCAGCGATCATCGCGGCCGAGAGTGAATCGATCGAAGGCTGGACGAACATCGCACGAAGCGCGAAGCGCTCGATCCATTCGACTCGAGGGTGAGAAGGCACGACTGGAAAGAACATGTGCGACTCCTGCATCGGTTGCAACTGATTGTCTACAGCCCGTCTCGCCCGGTTTGTAGGACATCGCCGGGTGCCGCCCACTCACGTCGTGCCCTCGTGGCGGGAAAATCTTCCACACGTCCTAGGGGCAGACCTCCATTCGACGCGTCACGCCGCGAATGGTTTCGTCACTGAACCAGAAAAAATAGCTGCTGACGATGACGGTGCCGCTGTCCTTGCTGCGCGTCTTGTATTCCACCGGCACCACCCAACCCACGTACCCGCCCGCCGTGCCGCCCATCGGACAGCTGCCACGCTGCGGTGTCCCGACCGTCAGCTCGCGGTTCTTGTCGCCACCGCGAACCGTGACGTCGAAGTAGTTCGTGATGGCCGACTCCGGGTTGTGCGGCGGGATGGAGCGCACCACTTGCTCGTCAGGGGTGGGCCCTGTTGCGCAGCCCGACAAGGCGGCGAACAGGCTCACGGCCAGCGGCAGCGCCACCGCGGCTGGGCGCAGCAACCGGGCAGAGAAAGAATTCGGCATGGGTGTTTTCATCGTGGCAGAGATTCAATTCAAATTAACGTTTGTCGAACGTCGCGTCGATCCAGGGTGGATAGACAAAGAAAGCAGCGTTTTCCCACGCCCTGAAGGCAGTTAGAGACCGATTCACAGTACTTTACCCCTCAGCCAAGGCGGATTCACGCCTGCTGATCAGTATTCGGTCACACCGCGATTACGCGTGAATGCCGAATTTCAACCGCCGATCATGACGCTCCCAACCGACTCCCATTTCCGCCCGAGCCGGCTCCGCCCGTGGCATCGCCGTGTCGCCGCGATCGCTGTGGTCGGAGCGGCCGCTGCCACGACGCTGGCCGCGTTTTCGCAGCCGCCTCACGACCGAGGCGGTGATTTCGGCCCGGGTCCCGGTCTGATGATGGACGGTCCGCCGGATCACATGGTGCATCACATCGATCGCCTGCTCGACGGGCTCGGGGTCACTTCAGCGCAACGCGCGCAGATTCGGCAGATCGTCGTCGGCGCAGCGGGCGACTTGAGGTCGCAGCGCGACGCGGGACGCGACCTGCGCGATCGCGCCGCCAGGCTCTTTGTCGCGCCGACGGTCGACGAGGCGGCGGCCGAGTCGCTGCGCCAGCAGATTGAAACCCAGCGCGATCAGGCGAGCAAGCGCATGCTGAGTGCCATGCTCGACATCAGCAAGGTGCTGACCCCTGAGCAGCGCGCGAAGATCGGTGCCCGCATGGAAGAGCGGCGCGCCGTGATGCACGACCGGATGGAGCGGATGGAGCAAGAACGGCAACAAGAGCGGCCGCAGGAGCGCAGCCCGATGCACCCGAAGCCATGAGCCACGCACCCGCGTTGTTCGCCCAGGACGGCGGCTTGGCAGCATTGGCGTTGCACGGGGCGGCATCGACGTCGAACCGAGGTCACAATTCCCTACTTATGAGCTCTCGCCTGCTGTTGATCGACGACGACGTGCGCCTTTCGACCATGGTCGGCGATTACCTTCGCAATTCCGGCTTCGAGGTCGAAGCGGCGGGGTCGCTCGCCGCAGGCCGCGAACGTCTCGCTGCCGAGTCGTTCGATGCCCTCGTACTGGACCTCATGCTGCCGGACGGCGACGGCCTCGAACTCTGCCGGCAGTTGCGGTCTGACCAGCGGACCCGCTACCTGCCGCTGCTGATGCTCACCGCGCGGGGCGAGCCGATGGACCGCATCGTCGGCCTCGAACTCGGTGCCGACGACTATCTCGGCAAGCCCTTCGAGCCGCGCGAGTTGTTGGCACGGATCAAGGCCCTGCTGCGGCGCAGCGCCCCGCAGGCGACGCCGGACGACGTCCTGCGCTTCGGCCGCCTCGAGGTCGACCTCGGTGCCCGCGTCGCGCGCCTGGACGGTCAGATCTGCGACTTGACAGGCCATCAGTTCGACCTGCTGGTGGTGCTTGCGCAAAGCCCGGGCCGCGTCTTGTCTCGAGACCAGATCATGGATTCGCTGAAAGGGCATCCGCTCGAGGCCTTCGACCGCTCGATCGATGTTCACATCTCGCGCATCCGAGCCGTGATCGAGGACGACCCGAAGTTGCCGCGGCGGGTACTGACGGTTCGCGGCGCGGGTTATGTGTTCGCGCGCAAGCAGGATGCCGAGGACGGCTGAGCCGCGGCCTCGGCACGGTGGGTCGCCGCTCGCCGTGCGCGCGGCTCGCCAGCACCTTCCAACGAGTCTGCGAGCGCCTTGCGGCCGCCTCGATGCCAAAGCTGCCCGTGATCGGAGTGGCATCCGTGCCCGGTAGCTGCCGACGACGCGCATGAAGAGCCTCTACCTTCGGATCTACGCGACCGTCGTACTCGTGCTGCTGCTGTTCGCCGCAGCCTCGGGCTGGGTGTTCCAGCGCCACATCGAGCAGGAACGGGCGCATGCCGAGTCGGTGTTCGCCGAGCGCATGGGTGCGCAGGCCGAGCTGATCCAGCGCTCGCTACCGGGGGTCGAAGCGCCGCACGGCGACCAGGCGCTGGCGCTGCGCGAGTGGTCGCAGCGGCTGCGTCTGCCGCTCGCGCTCGACAGCGCGGCCGGCGAGCGCATCGCCGCGTCCGAGACCTTTTTGCGCCGGCAAGAGGAAGGGGTCGTGCGTTCGCTGGCGGTTCGGCTCGAGGACGGCAGAACGCTCTGGATCATGCGGCCGGCGATGCGTCGCCCGGGCGCGAACGGCAGCCACATCGCGCTCGAGGGCCCGGGAGCGGGGGCGCGGCTCGGGCCCGATGACTTTCCGCCGTTTCTTCCCTTCATGCCGTCCGGTTGGCAGGGCATCGGTCTCGTGATCGTGCTGGTGCTGCTTTTCATTGCCGTCGCCGCCGGTGCCTATCCGGTGGTCCGACGGCTGACGCGTCGTCTTGAGGTGCTGAAGCAGGGCGTCGAGCAGTTCGGCGCGGGGCAGCTCAATCACCGGGTGGATGTGAGCGGCAAGGACGAAGTCGCCGCCGTCGCGGCGAGTTTCAACGTCGCGGCCGAACGAATCGAGGCGCTGGTCCGGTCGCATCAGTCGCTGCTGGCGAACGCGAGCCACGAATTGCGCTCACCGCTCGCTCGGATGAAGATGGCGGTGTCGATGCTCGGCGAGGCGTCTGCGCAGCAACGCGACGGCCTTCGGCAGGAGATCGATACCAACGTCGCCGAGCTCGACGCATTGGTCGAGGAGGTGCTGTTGGCGAGCCGTCTCGATGCCGCCCAGGGCATCGGCCACCGCGAAAAGGTCGATCTGCTCGGCATCGCGGCCGAGGAGGCGGCGCGGGTGGACGCGGCGCTCGAGGGCAGCGATATCGCGGTCATCGGCGAGGAGCGGCTGCTGCGGCGGGCGCTGCGCAATCTGCTCGAGAACGCGCGCCGCTACGGGGGTGCCGAGGTCGCGGTGATGATCGAGTCCCTCGGCGCCCAGGCGCTGGTGCGGGTCTGTGACCGCGGGCCGGGCGTGCCGGAGGCGATGCGTGAACGAATCTTCGAGCCGTTCTTCCGCTTGCCGGGTCACGCCGAGCAGGCCGGCGGAGTCGGCCTCGGCCTCAGCCTCGTCAAGCAGATCGCCGAGCGCCACGCCGGCAGCGTGCGCTGCGAGGCGCGCGACGGTGGGGGCAGCTGCTTCGTTCTCTGTTTGCCGCGGCAGGGGGTCCAGCCCGGCTAGAAACCTCCCAGCGCCGGTGCCGGCCGTGCGCTGGTCAGGCCTTGGCGCCGCAGCATCCTGCGCAGGAACGCCGTCATCGCCACGGCCGCGACGACGAGTCCTGCGGTCGCTGCCGACCAGAAGCCCGGCGCCCCGCGCAGCCCGTCGGGCGTGAAGCCGCCGATGTCGAACGCCAGGGCGTACCCGCCGCCGAGGCCGACGCCCCAGATCGCCACGGCGTAAATCACGAGCGGGGCGGTGGCGACGCGATAGGCCCGCAGGACGAAGGCGGCGACGGTCTGCGCCGCGTCGGCAATGTGGAAGAGGCCGAGCCACGCGAGCAGCGGCAGTGCGGCGGTGACCACGACCGCATCGTGCGTGTAGAGGCCGAGGATTTGCGAGCGCAGCAGATAGACCCCCGCCCCGAGCAGCGCCGCCACCGCCACGCCGAGCTCCAGGCCATGCCAGCCGACCCGGCGCGCGTCGTCGGCGTCGCCCGCGCCGACCCGCTGCGCGACGAGCGTGCTCGCGGCGTTGGCGATCGCGAACGGCATCATGTACATCATCGAGAC
>CAZZWY010000053.1:0-12712 GCA_964657785.1 uncultured Acetobacteraceae bacterium | reverse complement strand
AAGCAGGTCGAGCGCCATGATGTTGCCCGCGCCCTCCCAGATCGAATTGAGCGGCATCTCGCGGTAGATGCGCGCCATCACGCCCTCGCCGCCGGCCTCGACGTAGCCGTTGCCGCCGAGGCACTCCATCGCCTCCTGCGCGAGCGCGGCACCCCGCTTGCAAACCCAGAACTTCGCGACCGGCGTGAGCACGCGGCGCATCAGCGCCTCGAACGGATCGTCCTGCCGGTCCACCGCAGCGGCCAGGCGCAGCGCGAGCGCGGTGGCGGCCTCGGACTCGAGCGCGAGGTCCGCGAGCACGTTGCGCATCAGGGGCTGCTCGGCGAGCCGCTTGCCGAACGCCCGGCGTTGCGCGGTGTGGTGGAGCGCGAGCGCGACCGCCCCGCGCATCAGGCCGGCGGTGCCGAGCGCACAGTCGAGCCGGGTCAAGGTCCCCATCTCGAGAATCTGCGCCACGCCACGCCCTTCCTCGCCGACGAGCCAGGCGAGCGCGCCGTCGAACTCCACCTCGGAACTCGCATTCGCGCGGTTGCCGAGCTTGTCCTTCAGGCGCTGGATCAGGAGGCCGTTGCGGCTTCCGTCGGGCAGCACCCGCGGCAAGAAGAAGCAGCTCAGTCCCGAGGCGGTCTGCGCCAGGACGAGGAACGCATCGCTCATCGGCGCCGAGAAGAACCATTTGTGGCCGACCAGCCGGTGGCAGCGGCCCCAGGGCGTGTCGCCGACGTACTCGGCGCGGGTGGTGTTGGCCCGCACGTCGGAGCCGCCCTGCTTCTCGGTCATGCCCATGCCCATCGTGACACCGGTCTTGGCGCTGACCGCGCGGGGCGACGGGTCGTAGGACGTGCTGACGAGCTTGGCGAGCCACTCCTGCGCCAGCGCCGGGTTGGCGCGCAGGGCCGGCGTCACGGCATAGGTCATCGAGACGGGGCAGAGCACCGAGGGCTCGAGCTGCGTGGCCATGAGAAAACCGGCCGCACGCTCGACGTGCGCCCCCGGCCCGAGCGCCCACGGCGTCGAATGCAGGCCGGCCTCGATCGCGCAGGCGAGCAGCGCGTGGTAGCTGGGGTGGAATTCGACCGTGTCGATGCGACGGCCGAAGCGGTCGTGGCTGTGCAGGGTGGGCGAATGGATGTTCGCGAGCCGGGCATGCGCCTGCATCGGCGCGCTGCCGAGCAGCCGGCCGAAGCGCCGTCGCGCCGTGTCGTCGGTCGCCGGAAGGTGAAAGGCGAGCGCATCGCGCAGCGCCGCGTCGCCGGTGTAGACGTCGTGGCCGACGAGCGGCTCGCTCTGATTTTCGACGGCGTGGGTGGCGGACCGCACCGGGTTCGAGTCCATGCCGGTCGCCCAACGCTCTCGCGAATCGACGGAGGCCGCCGCCGTGTCAGGCGAGCTTGACGACCTGCTTGCCGAAGTTGCGGCCCTTCAGGAGTCCGAGAAACGCCTCGGGGGCCGCCGCCAGTCCGTCCGCGACCGATTCGCGGTATTTGAGTTTCCCGCTGCCGACGAGCGTCCCGAGCTCGCTCAGCGCCTGCGGCCAGAACTGCATGTGCTCGCTGACGATGAAGCCCTCGACGGTCAGTCGGTTGACGAGGATGAGCTGAGGATTGGAGAGCGGGATCGGCTGGCCATCGTAGCCGCTGATCATGCCGCAGAGCGCAACCCGGCCGAACGCGTTCATGCGCGCCAACACGGCATCGAACACCGGTCCGCCCACGTTTTCAAAGCAGCCGTCGACCCCGTCCGGTGTCGCCTCCTTGAGCGCGGCGTAGAGATCGGCCGGCGTGCGGTGGGCCTTGTAATCGACGCAGGCGTCGAAGCCGAGCTCGTCGACGACGTAGCCGCACTTCTCCGGTCCGCCGGCGATGCCGACCGCACGGCAGCCGCGCGCCTTGGCGAGTTGCCCGACCACGCCGCCGACCGCACCGCTGGCCGCGCTGACCACGACCGTCTGCCCCTCTTTCGGCTTGCAGATCTGCGTCAGGCCGTACCAGGCGGTGACGCCGGGCATGCCGACCGCGCCGAGATAGGCCGACAGCGGCACGCGGGTCGTGTCGACCTTGCGCAGGGTGCCGGGCTGCGAGGCGTCGACGACGCTGAAGAGCTGCCAGCCGCCGAAGCCGACCACCTTCTGCCCGACCTCGTAGCCGCTGTTCTTCGAAGCCACCACCTCGCCGACCGTGCCGCCCTGCATCACCGCATCGAGCGGTTGCGGCGCGGCGTAGCTCTTCGACTCGTTCATGCGGCCGCGCATGTAGGGGTCGAGGCTCAGGAAGTGATGCCGAACCAGCACCTGCCCCTCGGACAGCTCGGGCACGTCGACCTCCACGAGACGAAAGTTGTCGGCGCTCGCTTCGCCTTTCGGGCGTGATACGAGATGGATCTGTTGATTCTTCGTCATGACGGGTTCCTGATCGGTCTATTCGGAGGCGTCGAGCGCCTGCGTGGGTTTCTGCCGTACGGCGAGCGGTCTGACGTACTTGAAGGTGCCGGTCGCCTGGGCGACGATCGCGCCGTCTTCGTCGAGGATGGTGCCTTCGCAAAAGGCCATCGAGACGGTGCGGTGCATGAGCCGGCCGAGGGCCCGCAGGCGGCCGACACCCGGCCGCATGAAGGTGGTCTTCATCTCGATCGTGACGACGCCCTGGGCTTCCGGCATCGAGGCGTGCGGGCTGCGCGCGGCGTGGGCCATGGCCACGTCGAGCAGGGTCATCGACACGCCGCCGTGCGCCATGGCGCGCGAGTTGGTGAGCTCTTCGCGCAGCGTCAGCGCGATCTCGGCACGGCCGGGATCGACGCTCACGAGCTCGAAGCCGAGCATCTCGACGAACGGGATGTGGACGGTGAAGGTCGACACGGCGGCGGGGTGCGGGTCGTGAGCCGGGAACGTCGGGTGATCAGGCCTGGATGATCGCCGAGACGCCGCCGTCGATCGCGAGCACCTGGCCGGTGATGTGCTTGCCGGCCTGCGACGCGAAGAGCACGGCCGCGCCTTTCAGATCGTCGTCGTCGCCGACGCGCCGCAGCGGCGCATGCGACGCGAGCACATCGGCGCCGATGCGGTCGAAGGTGCCCTGGGTCATCTTGCTCGGGAACATGCCCGGGGCGAGCGCGTTGACGTTGATGCCGTACTTGCCCCATTCGCCGGCGAGTGTCCGGGTGAAGTTGATGACGGCCGCCTTGCTGGTGTTGTAGGCGAGCATCGTCATGTCGGCGCTGTTGCCGGCCAGCCCGGCGATCGACGCGAGGTTGACGATACGGCCGCCCCGGCGCGGAATCATGCTGGCCTTGCCGACCGCCTGGCTCATCAGGAAGATGCTGCGGACGTTGAGGTTCATCACCTTGTCCCAGGCCTCGAGCGGGTGGTCCTCGGCCGGCGCACCCCAGGTGGCGCCGGCGTTGTTGACGAGGATGTCGATGTGGCCGAGGCGCTCCATCGACTGCGCGACGACGCGCTGGATCTCGGCCGGCTGGCTGGCATCGGCGGCGATCCAGCGCGTGTCGATGCCCTTGGCCTGCAGGGTCGCGGCGGCCTCTTCGAGGTCGGACGCCTTGCGCGACGTCAGCAGCACCTTCGCGCCGGCCTCGCCGAGCGCCTCGGCGATCTGCAGGCCGAGCCCGCGCGAGCCCCCGGTCACGAGGGCAGTCTTGCCGGTGAGGTCGAACAGCTGGCGCAGGGAGGTGCTCATGGGGTGCAGGGGGGAAGTCGTTGAAGATTCCTCGGGGCGGCCGGCGAACGCATGCGGCGAAGCGGAAGGACGTTTCGCGGTCGCGCTCGCTCAAGCGTCGTCGCTTCGCATGCGGGAGCGCACGTAGACGAGCACCGCGCCGGCGACGATGCCCGCCAGCCCGACGCCGCCGACGATCCACCCGATCGTCGCGTCGATGCGCTGCAGCGAGACACCGAGCGCGCACAGGGCCATGCCGGCATAGATCAGCAGCCACGTCAGCGATTCGATCCGGCCGACCGTCACGGCGCGACGTCCGCCGGCGTCAAAACCAGGCCTCGTCCATGAGGCGACAGGTCGCGTCACGGGTTGCGACGACCGGCAGCCACGCCGCCACTCGCGGCAACTCGTAGTGGAAGAAGTAGGTGCACGCGGCGAGCTTGCCGCGCGACAGGGCCTCTTCGGCGCCGGCGCCGGCGTGGGTCAACCGCGCAGCGACGCAGACGGCCACGTCGAGCCAGATCCAGGCGAGCACCGTGTGGCCGAAGGCCTGCAGGTAAGGTGTCGCGTTGGCGAGGGCTTCGTCCGGGTTGCCGGTCGACCACGCCGCGCGGGTGGCGTCGGCAAGCTGTGCCCAGGTGGCGGCCAGCGACTCGGCGTGCGCCTGGAGCGACGGGACCGCCGCCGCGCGGGCCACCGTCGCCGCGACCTTCGCGGCCACGAGCATGAACCCGGCGCCTTCCTGCATCACCACCTTGCGCCCGAGCAGGTCCAGCCCCTGGATGCCGTGGGTGCCCTCGTGGATCATGTTGAGGCGGTTGTCGCGCCAGTACTGCTCGACCGGGAAATCACGCGTGTAGCCGTAGCCGCCGAGCACCTGGATGGCGAGGCTGTTGGCTTCCAGGCACCACTCGCTCGGCCAGCTCTTGGCGATGGGCGTCAGCATCTCGAGCAGCAACGACGCTTCGCGCGAGGCCTCGGGCGAGCCGCTGTGGAGCTCGTCGACCTGGGCGGCACAGTAGAGCTCGAGGGCGATGGCGCCTTCGCAGTAGCTCTTCTGCGCCAGCAGCATCCGCTTCACGTCGGCGTGCTGGATGATGGGGATCTGCGGCCGGGTGACGTCCTTGCCCCGCGGGCCCATCGGCCGCCCCTGCGGCCGGGTGCGCGCATAGTCGAGCGAGACCTCGTAGCCGGCATAGCCGATCATCGCGGCGCCGAGCCCGACCGCGATCCGCGCCTCGTTCATCATGTGGAACATGCACCGCAGACCTTCGTGCGGCTTGCCGACCAGATAGCCGATCGCCCCGGCACCCCGACCGTCGAGGCTGCTGCCGAGATCGGGACGGACCGGAAACCTGCCTTCGCCGAAGTTCAGCAAGGTGTTCGGGACGCCGCGGTAGCCGAGCTTGTGGTTGAGGCCGGCGAGCGCCACGTCGTTGCGTTCGCCGGTCAAGGCGCCCCGCGTGTCGACCAGCTTCTTCGGCACGATGAAGAGCGAGATGCCGCGCGTGCCGGGGATGAGTTTGCCGTCCGGCCCGGGGATCTTCGCGAGCACGAGGTGGATGATGTTCTCGGTCAGCTCGTGCTCGCCGTTGGAGATCCACATCTTGTTGCCGCGCAGCCGGTAGCGCGCGCCGAGCGGGTCGTCTTCGAAGCCCTCGCCGTCGGGGGTTGCGCGGGTCACCACGTCGGAGAGGCTCGAGCCCGCTTGCGGCTCGCTGAGGCACATCGTGCCGGCGAAGCGCCCGGCGAACTCGTTCGCCGCGAACACCTCGCGCTGCATCGGCGTGCCGTGCGCCATCAGCAGGTTCGCGTTGCCGCTCGTCAGCATGCTGCCGCCGCCGATGCCGATGCCGCCCTTGGCGAAAAAGCTGTTGGCCGCCATCTCGACGACGCAGGGCAACTGCATGCCGCCGATCTCGTAGTCCTGCGCTGCCGCCAGCATGCCGGATTCGGCATAGGCCTTCGCGGCCACGTGGCTCGCCTCCGGCAACACCACCTTCTCGCCGTCGAACCAGGGTTCCTCGGTGTCGGACTGGCGCGCGAACGGCGCGAACTTCTCGCGTGCCATCTTCTCGCAGGTGTCCATGACCGAGGCGAAGGTCTCGCGCGAATGGTCGGCGAACCTCGCCCGCTGCTGTAGCGTCTCCACGCCCAGCCAGTCGAAGAGCAGGAAATCGAGGGTCTGGCGGTAACTCATGGCATCCGTTCCTCGACGAAAGGGGCGTGCCCGCTCACACCGGTCGCAAGCGAGCGCTCTGCGTCGCGCCGCGGGGCGCTCAGGCGCCGATGGCGCTCAAAGTACCTCGAACACACCCGCCGCGCCCATGCCGCCGCCGATGCACATCGTCACGACCACCTTCTTCGCGCCGCGCCGCCTGCCTTCGATCAGCGCATGGCCGGTCAGGCGCTGGCCGCTGACGCCGTAGGGGTGTCCGACGGCGATCGCGCCGCCGTTGACGTTGAGCTTGTCCATCGGGATGCCGAGCGTGTCGGCGCAGTAGAGCACCTGCACGGCGAACGCTTCGTTCAGTTCCCAAAGGTCGATGTCGGCCACGGTGAGGCCGAGCTTCTTCAGTACCTTGGGCACCGCGTAGACCGGACCGATGCCCATCTCGTCGGGCTCGCAGCCGGCGACGGCGAAGCCGAGGAAGCGGCCGAGGGGCTTGAGGTTGCGCCGCGACGCGAGGTCCTCGTTCATCAGCACGCAGGCGCCGCCTCCGTCGCTGAACTGGCTCGCATTGCCGGCCGAGATCACGCCGCCGGGGATCGCCGGCTTGATGCCCATGATGCCTTCGTAGGTCGTGCCGGGCCGGATGCCTTCGTCTGCCTTGATCGTGACTTCCTTGGTGCGCAGGCCGAGGACCGCATCGGCGACGCCGGCGGTCACCGTGCAAGCGACGATCTCGTCGGTGAACTTTCCGGCTTCGAGCGCTGCGGTGGCGCGCTGCTGGCTCTGCGCGCCGTACTCGTCCTGCGCCTCGCGCGGGATGTTGTAGCGCTTGGCGACCTGCTCGGCCGTCTGCAGCATGTTCCAGTAGATTTCCGGCTTGTGCTCCACGAGCCACGGGTCGGCGCCCATGTGGCGGTTGGCCTCGTTCTGCACGCAGGAGATGCTCTCCACGCCGCCGGCGACGAGCACGTCCGATTCGCCGGCGATGATGCGCTGCGCCGCCATCGCGATCGTCTGCAGGCCGCTCGAGCAGAAGCGGTTGACGGTCATGCCGCTGGTCGTGATCGGCAGGCCCGCGCGCAGCGCGACCTGGCGGGCGATGTTGCTGCCGGTCGCGCCCTCGGGTGTCGCGCAACCCATGATGACGTCGTCGACTTCGGCGCCGTCGATGCCGGCGCGCTCGACCGCGGCCTTCACGGCCATCCCGCCGAGCGTGGCGCCGTGCGTCATGTTGAAGGCGCCCTTCCAGCTCTTGGCGAGCGGAGTGCGGGCGGTGGATACGATCACGGCGCTGGTCATGGGTCTCTCCGGGTCAAACGAGGGGCGGTGGTGGCGTCAGGCGCTGGCGACCGTGTCGGTCACCGCCTTGTAGATGCTCTGACGGGGTTGCGAAAAAACGCGCCGCACCATCGGTTCGAACTCGCTCATCGGCAGGGTTTCGGCGTCGGCGTCGAAGGCCGGATTGTCGTAGAGATCGCAGAACTCGGCCGTGCGCTCGAAGTGCGCGTGGCCGCTGAACTGGTCCCGCAGATGGCGATCGAGGCCGAGGTGGTGGAAGAAGTAGTAGCCCTGGAAGATGCCGTGGTTCTGCACCATCCAGAGGTTTTCCTCGCTCACGAACGGCTTGAGGATCGCTGCGGCAATGTCGAAGTGGTTGAAGGTGCCGAGCGTGTCGCCGATGTCGTGGAAGAGCGCGCAGACAACGTATTCCTCGTCGCGCCCGGCCTTCAACGCGCGCGTCGCCGTCTGCAGCGAATGGGTATAGCGGTCGACCGGAAATCCGCCGTAGTCGCCCTCGAGCACCTTCAGATGCGCCATCAGGCGGTCGGGCAGCTGGCGCGCGAACGGTTTGAACTCGGCGCCGATCTTCTGCCAGTCGTCCTGCGTGCTGGCGTCCATCCGGATGAAAGTGGCTCGATCGTTCATGTGGGGGCTCCTGAACTGTGGGGGGCGGTGCAGCCGGCGCTGCGGGTCGTGACGTGCAGATCTCAACCGTTGAACGAGCCACCCTCGGCCGCCAGCTTCGCGAGCAGCGGCGCGGGTTGCCAGAACGACGCGTCATCGAGCGGGTTGGCCGCAAAGCGCTTCATCGCGGCGACGACGTTGTAGAGGCCCACTTCGTCGGCGTACCGCATCGGGCCGCCGCGGTGGAGGGGGAACCCGTAGCCGGACAGGTAGACCATGTCGATGTCGGAGGCGCGCAACGCGATGCCTTCCTCGACGATCTTGGCGCCCTCGTTGACCAGCGCGTAGACGAGCCGCTGGACGATCTCGTCGTCGCTGATCTTGCGTGGCGTGATGCCGAGCTCGGCCCGGTGCTTCTCGATCATCTCGACCACGACGGGGCTCGGGATCGCGTCACGCTTGCCGGGCTTGTAGTCATACCAGCCGGCGCCGGTCTTCTGCCCGAAGCGGCCGAGCTCGCAGAGCAGATCGGCCGATCTGCTGTAGCGCAAGCCGGGGTGCTCGAGGGCGCGGCGTTTGCGGATATACCAGCCGATGTCGTTGCCGGCCAGGTCGCCCATGCGGAACGGGCCCATCGCCAGGCCGAACTTTTCCGCGGCGCGGTCGACCTGCGCCGGTGTCGCGCCTTCGTCGAGGAGACAGCCCGCCTGACGCGAGTATTGCTCGATCATCCGGTTGCCGATGAAGCCGTCGCAGACGCCCGAGACAACGCAGATCTTCTTGATCCGCTTGCCGAGCTGCATCACCGTCGCGAGCACGTCCTTGGCGGTCTTCTCGCCGCGCACGACCTCGAGCAGCTTCATCACGTTGGCGGGGCTGAAGAAGTGCATGCCGATCACGTCCTGCGGACGCTTCGTGAACGCGGCGATCTTGTCGAGATCGAGCGTCGAGGTGTTGCTGGCCAGGATCGCGCCCGGCTTCATCACTTCGTCGAGCGTCTTGAAGACCGTTTCCTTCACGCCGATGTCCTCGAACACGGCTTCGATGACGAGATCGGCATCGCGCAGGTCGGCGTAATTGAGCGTGCTGGTGAGCAGCGCCAGGCGAGCGTCGAGCTTGTCCTGCTTCAGTTTGCCCTTCTTGACCTGGGCCTCGTAGTTCTTGCGGACGATGCCAAGGCCCTTGTCGAGCGCTTCCTGCTTCATCTCGAGGATGACCACCGGAATGCCGGCGTTGAGGAAGTTCATCGCGATGCCGCCGCCCATGGTTCCGGCGCCGATGACGGCAACCTTCTCGATCGCTCGGACCTTCGTGTCGGCCGGAACGTCCGGGATCTTCGAGGTCGCGCGTTCGGCGAAGAAGGCGTGGCGCAGCGCCCGGCTCTCGGGCGTCGAGACCAGGCCCATGAAGAGCTCGCGCTCGAGCTTCATGCCGTCGTCGAACTTGCCGCGCAGCGACCCCGCGACCGCCTCGACGCATTTGAGCGGCGCGGGGAAATTCTTCGACATGCCGCCGACCATGTTGCGGACGAACTGGACGTACGCATCGGCATTCGGGTGGCTGACCTTCAGGTTGCGCACCAGCGGCAACGGGCGCACCGCCTTGACCTCCGCGGCGAACGCCAGCGCGGCGCTCAGGACGTCGCCCTCGACGAGCTGGTCGAAGAGCTTCTGGCCCGGCAGCTGGGCGAGCAGTTCGCTCTTGACCGTCTCGCCGCTGACGATCATGTTCATCGCGTTCTCGAAACCGATCACGCGCGGCAGGCGCTGCGTGCCGCCGGCGCCGGGGAGCAGGCCGATCTTCACTTCCGGCAGCGCCACGAGAACACCGTGCGAGGCCACGCGGTAGTGACAGCCGAGCGCCAGCTCCAGGCCGCCCCCCATGCAGACGCTGTGAATCGCTGCGACCACCGGCTTGCTGCTCGCCTCCAACGCCAGGATGACGCTCAACAGGTTGGGCTCGGCGAGCGCCAACGGGGTGCCGAACTCGTTGATGTCGGCGCCGCCCGAGAAGGCCTTGCCGGCGCCGGTCAGGACGATCGCCTCGACGGCAGGGTCCGCCAACGCCTGGTCGAGTCCCTCGGCGATGCCCCGCCGGACCGAGTGACCCAGACCGTTGACGGGGGGATGGGTCATCGTGATGACCGCAACGCTATTGCGAACTTCGTACCTGGCGCTCATGGAAGTCTCCGGCTCACTCGACGACGTGTTTCGTCGAAATAGAACGATCGTTCGATTCTAGGCGCTCGGCGAAATCGGGCTGTCGCTGCAGTGACAGCCGCCCCGGGGGCGTTACACCTCCAGCCACTCCTTGCGAATGAAGGCATCGGCTCGCAACGCGGCGGGCGTTCCCTCGAACACGATGCTGCCATGACCCATCACGTAGCAGCGTTCCGAGATCTGCAGCGCGATGGTGAGCTTCTGCTCGACCAGCAACACCGAGACCCCCCGGCTCTTCAAAGTCTTCAGGTATTCGGCCACCAGCTCGACGATCTTCGGCGCGAGACCTTCGGTCGGCTCGTCGATCATGATCAGGTCCGGGTCGCCCATCAGCGTGCGGCAGAGCGTCAGCATCTGCTGCTCGCCGCCGGAGAGCACGCCGGCCTCGGTGTGTTCGCGCTCCTTGAGCCGCGGAAACATCCGGAACATGTCGTCGAACGACCAGCGCGGCGCCTTGTTGCTGCCGCCGCTCTTGCGTCCCTTCTCGCCGAGCTGCAGGTTCTGCCGCACGGTGAGCTTCGGGAACACATCGCGGTTCTCGGGCACGTAGCCGATGCCGCGGTGGGCGATGTCGAACGCCGGCTGGCCGAGAATTTCATGGTCCCGGAACCGGACGGAGCCTTCCCCGTTCACGAGCCCCATGATGGCCTTGACGGTGGTCGAACGTCCCGACCCGTTGCGCCCCAGGAGGCTCACGATCTCGCCCTCGCCGACCCGCAGGTCGACGCCGTGCAGGATGTGGCTCTTGCCGTAGTAGGCGTGAAGACCCTGGATGTTCAGCATGTCGAGAGCGATGGGGTGAGGGTCCGGTCCGGATCACAGCGCTTCAATGTCCCGCCTCCGCGGCCTGCGCTTCGGCGAGGACGGAGCCGAGGTAGGCCTCCTGCACCCGGGCGTTGGCGCGGACCCGCTCGGGCGTGTCGAAGGCGATCACTTCGCCGTAGACCAGCACCGCGATCTTGTCGGCCAGCCCGAAGACGACGCCCATGTCGTGCTCGACCGTCAACAGCGTCTTGCCGACCGTCACCTCGCGGATCAGGTCGATGAAGCGCGACGTCTCGCTCTTGCTCATGCCGGCCGTCGGCTCGTCGAGCAGCACGACCTGCGCGCCCCCGGCGATGGTGATGCCGATCTCCAGGGCTCGCTGCTCGGCATAGGTGAGGTTCATCGCCAGGGTGTCGCGCTTGCGGTCGAGGCGGATGTCGTGGAGCAACTGGTCGGCGCGGTGATTCGCATCGTCGAGCCCGGCGAGGAACTTCCAGAACGCGTAGCGGTAGCCCATCGACCAGAGCACGCCGCAGCGCAGGTTTTCGAACACCGAGAGGCGGCCGAAGATGTTGCTGATCTGGAAGCTGCGCGCCAGGCCGAGGCGGCTGATCTCGAACGGCTTCAAGCCGTCGATGCGGCGCCCGCCGAGCAGGATTTCTCCGCTCGTCGGACCGAATCGGCCGCTGATCAGGTTGAACAGCGTCGACTTGCCCGCGCCGTTCGGCCCGATGATCGCCACGCGTTCGCCGGGGGCGACCGCGAGGTTGGCGCCGCGAATGATCTCCGTCTTGCCGAACGATTTGCGCAGGTCTTTCAATTCGATCGCAAACGGCGACTCGCCCGCAGCGGCGACGCCCGTGTGGCCGACGCCGCTCATGCCGACTCCCTGGCTCGCATCGAGGCCTCGATCTCGCCCTGGATGTCGCCCCAGCGATGCGCGAAGCGGCGCCGCGCGACCTCGAACGCGACGGCGCCGACGATCGCGACCGCGAGGGCCGCCAGCCAGGTGCCTAGAGCGCCGGTATCGAGCGAGACGCCGGCAAAACGCATCACCGGCCCGAGCGCGCTGTTGAGCTGGATGTGATACATCATTTCGATCATCGCGGCGACGCCCGCGAGAAGCACCAGGCTGGACAATGCCAGCAGCGCATAGCTTCCCGCCAGCCGCCCCCACTGGCGGTGCACCGCGACGCGAATGTTCATCATGATGAGGCTCGCCAGACCGCCGGGCGCATACATCACCATGAACAGGAAGACGAGGCCGAGATAGAGCAGCCAGGCCTTGGTGTATTCCGACAGCAGCACGCTCGCGACGACCATCAACACCGCCCCGATGATCGGGCCGAAGAAGAAGGTGGCGCCCCCGAGAAAAGTGAACAGCAGGTAAGCGCCGGACCGGTACGCGCCGACGACCTCCGCGGTCGCGATCTCGAAATTGAGCGCGTACATGCCGCCGGCGACCCCGGCGAAGAAGCCGGCGATGATGAACGAGATGTAGCGCACCCGCTGCGTGCTGTAGCCGATGAACTCGACCCGCTCCGGGTTGTCGCGCACGGCGTTGAGCATCCTGCCGAGCGGCGTGCGCGTGAAGGCGTACATCAAAACCGTGCAGACGACGGTATAGAGCGCGAGCAGGTAGTAGACCTGAATCTGCGGACCGAAGCTGATGCCCATCACGGGCGTGCCGGCAACGCGATTGGCCGATACGCCCGACTCGCCGCCGAAGAATTCCGGCACCATCAGGGACATCGCGAAAACCAGTTCGCCCAGGCCGAGCGTGATCATGGAAAACGTCGTTCCGGCCTTCTTCGTCGTGACGAAACCGAGCAGCACTGAGAACCCCAGCCCGGCGATGCCGCCGACCAGCGGGAGCAGGCTCACCGGGAGCGGCAAGCCGCCATCGATCGCCTTCAGGGCATGGATGGCGATGAACGAGCCGAGACCGGTATAGACCGCATGCCCGAAGCTCAGCATGCCACCCT
>CAZZWY010000052.1:0-12881 GCA_964657785.1 uncultured Acetobacteraceae bacterium | reverse complement strand
ATCGCGGCATGAAAGTCCTGCGGCGGCCGCTCGGCGCTCGTCGAGTCGCGATCGTCGAAACCGCTCATTGCCGAGAGCAGCAGCGCGCAGTCCTCGGCGCTGCGGGCGAGCGGGCCGGCCTGGTCGAGGCTCGACGCGAAGGCGATCATGCCGAAGCGGGAGCAGACGCCGTAGGTCGGCTTGATGCCGGTGATGCCGGTGAAGCTCGCCGGCTGGCGGATCGAGCCGCCGGTGTCGGTGCCCGTCGCGGCCGGCAGGAGCCGCGCCGCGACCGCCGCTGCCGAGCCGCCCGACGAGCCGCCCGGCACGCGCGTCATGTCCCACGGGTTCCTCACCGGGCCGAAGGCCGAGTTCTCGTTGCCGGAGCCCATCGCGAACTCGTCGCAGTTGAGCTTGCCGAGCGTCACCGCCCCGGCCTCGGCGAGCCGCGCCACGACCGTCGCGTCGAACGGGCTCTGGTAGCCGCCGAGCATGTTGGAGCCGGCGCTGGTCGGCAGGTCGCGGGTGACGAAGATGTCCTTGTGGGCGAGCGGCACGCCGAGCAAGGGCCCGGTGGCGCCGCTGGCGCGACGCGCGTCGGCGGCCTTCGCGGCGTTCAGCGCGGCGTCGGCGTCGGTGCAGATGAAGGCGCCGAGCGCGGCGTGGTCACCGATCCGGTCGAGCAGATGGGTGGTGATCTCGACGCTCGACAGTTCGCGCGCCGCGAGCGCCCGGCCGATCTCGACCACCCCGAGCCGATGCAGCGCTCTCATCCGCCGATCACTTTCGGCACGAGGTAGAGGCCGTCCTCGACCGCCGGCGCGCTGCGCTGGTTCAGTTCGCGCTGGTCGGTCTCGGTGACGACGTCCTCGCGCAGCCGCAGGCGCACGTCCTGAATCGCCGAAAGCGGCGTGTAGAGCGGCTCGACGCCGCTCGTGTCGACCGCGCTCATCTGTTCGACGACCTGGAAGAAGTCGTTGAGCTGCTGGAGCATCGCTCCGGCGCGCGCCGGCTCGAGTTCGAGCCGGGCGAGCAGAGCGATGCGACTCACGTCGTCGGGGGTCAGGGCCATGGCGGGCAAGCAGGCAAAAGGAGGCGAGATGGGTCGGAAAAAGGAGCGGGAGCGAACGGTCGTGACGCACCGCCGCGCGGGCTCCGCCGCCCCGGGAACGGCGCAGGGCTTGAGGTATTATCTCCGGTTATCCCGAGCCTTCGGCGCCGCCGCGAATCGACGATTTGCCTCGTCCAGCCCCAGGCGTTTCGTTGATCGCAGTTCGCCCTCGCCCTGGTCCGTCGCAGCAGCGGCCAGCGCTCAGCCACCTTCCCTACTCTCGGACTCACCCCGCCCCCCGCCGCGCTGCGACCGCTCCACAGCGCGAAGGCGGCCCTGCGGGAAACGCCGCCCAAAACACATGTTCGGATCCTTTCGTCGCTATTTCTCGACGGACCTCGCCATCGACCTCGGTACCGCCAACACGCTGATCTACGTCCGCGGCAAGGGCATCGTGCTCGACGAGCCCTCGGTCGTCGCCATCCGCCACGAAGGCGGCCCCAACGGCAAGAAGACCATCCAGGCGGTCGGCGCCGAGGCCAAGGCGATGCTCGGCAAGGTGCCGGGCAACATCGAGGCCATCCGGCCGATGAAGGACGGCGTGATCGCCGACTTCACCGTCACCGAGCAGATGCTGAAGCAGTTCATCAAGATGGTCCACCCGCGATCGGTGCTCCGGCCGAGCCCGCGGATCATCATCTGCGTGCCCTGCGGGTCGACCCAGGTCGAGCGGCGCGCGATCCGCGAATCGGCGCTCGGCGCCGGCGCATCGGACGTCTACCTGATCGAGGAACCGATGGCCGCGGCGATCGGCGCCGGGCTGCCGGTCTCGGAAGCCAGCGGCTCGATGGTCGTCGACATCGGTGGCGGCACGACCGAGGTCGGCGTGATCTCGCTCGGCGGCATGGTCTACAAGGGCTCGATCCGCGTCGGCGGCGACAAGTTCGACGAGTCGATCATCAACTACATCCGCCGCAACTACGGCATGTTGATCGGCGAGCCGACCGCCGAGGCGATCAAGAAGAACATCGGCAGCGCGTTCCCGGGCTCCGAGGTCAAGGAAATAGAAGTCAAGGGCCGCAACCTCTCCGAGGGCGTGCCGCGCAGCTTCACGATCAGCAGCAACGAAATCCTCGAGGCGCTGACCGATCCGCTGAACCAGATGGTCTCGGCGGTCAAGAACGCGCTCGAGCAGACCCCGCCGGAACTCGGTGCCGACATCGCCGAGCGCGGCATGATGCTGACCGGCGGCGGCGCATTGTTGCGCGATCTCGACCGGTTGCTGTCGGAAGAGACCGGGCTGCCGGTGCTCGTCGCCGAAGACCCGCTGACCTGCGTGGTGCGCGGCTGCGGCATGGCGCTCGAGAGCATGGAGCGGCTCGGATCGATCTTCACTTCGGAATAATCGGCGCACCCGGAGCACCGGCGAGCCGCACGCCTCGGCGCCATTGCAGACATGGGCATCGGGACCATCGACAGGACGCCGCCGCCCTTCTTTCGGCAAGGGCTCTCGGCATTGACGAAGCTGGTGCTGTGTTCGGCGCTCGCGCTCTTTCTGATGGTCGCCGACACCCGCTTCCTGGTCGCTCAGCAACTCCGCGCGGCGCTCGCGACGGCGCTCTACTACCCGCAGCAGGCGCTGCTCGTGCCGGTGCAGGCGGTCGGCAACGCCGCAGGCTACCTGCTTGGCCTGCAGCGCGCCCTCTCGAACGAAGACCTGGCCCGGCGCGAACTGGCGCACCAGGCCGAACGCGCCCTGCGGGTCGAGCAGTTGCTCCAGGAGAACAGCCGGCTGCGTGCCTTGCTCGAACTGCGCCCGACGCTCAGCGTGCGCGCCCAGGCCGCCCAGGTGCTCTACGAGGCGTCGGACCCCTACTCGCGCAAGGTCGTGATCGACCGGGGCGCCACCAACGGCGTCCTGATCGCCTCGCCCGTGATCAACGAAGCAGGCGTGCTCGGCCAGGTCACGCGGGTCTTCCCGCTCTCGTCCGAAGTGACGCTGCTAATCGACAAGGATGCCGCGATCCCGGTGCTCAACACCCGCACCCAGGCGCGCAGCGCCGCGTTCGGCAGTGCCGCGGTCGTCGGCGGCGCGATGGAGATGCGGTTCATGGCGGGCAACGCCGACGTGCAGGTCGGTGACGCGCTCACGACGTCGGGGGTCGACGGCGTCTACCCGCCGGGCCTGCCCGTCGCCCGGGTGACGAGCGTCGACCGCAAGGTGGATTCGGGCTTCGCACGCATCGTGCTGACGCCGGTCGCGCACCCCGACGGCGTTCGCTACGTGATGGTGCTGGAGCCGATCGGCGTGCAGATGCCGCCTCGCAGCGAGGCGCCCGCGGTCGACGAGGCCAAGCCGGCGCCGGTCAAGAAGGGCGGGCGCAAGTGAGTGCGCCCAAGGCCCGGCACCTCGGGGATGCCGCGCCATGATCATGCCGCGCTCGGCCGGCCAGCTGCTGCTGCCGGTCAACCCGATCTTCGTCGGCCTCACGCTGCTCGCCGCGTTCGCGATCAACCTGCTGCCGCTGGGCCGGGTGCCGATGATGCCGGACGTGGTCGCCCTCGTGCTCGTCTTCTGGAACGTGCACCAGTCGCGCCGGGTCGGCGTCGGGCTGGCGTTCTTCTTCGGCCTGGTGATGGACGTGCACGACGGCGCGGTGCTCGGCCAGCATGCGCTCGCCTACACGCTGCTGAGCTACTTCGCGATCACGATCCACCGCCGGCTGCTCTGGTTCACCGTGCCGTCGCAGGCGATCCAGATCTTGCCGCTTTTTTTCGGCGCGCATGCCGTGTCGCTCGTCGTCCGCATGGTCGCCGGCGGCATGTTCCCCGGCTGGCAGGTGCTGCTCGCGCCGGTACTGGAGGCCTTTCTCTGGCCGATTGCGACATGGTTGCTGCTCGCGCCGCAACGCAGGGCGCCCGACCCGGATCAGAATCGGCCGTTGTGAGATGAAGCGATGAAATCCAGGTGGCCGGTGTCGACATGACCGAGTTGAAGAACGTCGAGCAGGAGGTGGGGCGCTTTCGCCTGCGCCTGGCCGCCGCGGCAGCGTTCGTGCTGTTCGCCTTCGGCCTCCTCGGCGCGCGCCTGGTCTATCTGCAGATCTACCGCCACGAAGAACTCTCGACGCAGGCCGAGAACAACCGCATCACGGTGGTGCCGATCGTGCCGAACCGCGGGCTGATCCTCGACCGCAACGGGGTCGTCCTCGCGAACAACTATTCTGCCTACACGCTCGAGATCACGGCCGGCAAGGTCGACAACCTCGACTCCACCATCGACCGGTTGAACGAGGTGGTCGAGATCCAGCCGCGCGACCGCAAACGCTTCAAGCGGCTGCTCGAGGAGAACAAGAGCTTCGAGTCGCTGCCGATCCGCACCAAGCTCACCGACGACGAGGTCGCCCGCTTCACGGCCCAGCGCTTCCGCTTTCCGGGCGTCGACATCAAGGCGCGGCTCTTTCGCAACTACCCGCTCGGCGAGGTCGGCAGCCACGTGATCGGCTACATCGGCCGCATCAACACCGCCGAGAAGGAGAAGATCGACGACTCCGACGACGACTCGAACTACCGCGGCACCGAGTACATCGGCAAGCTCGGCATCGAGCAGGGCTACGAGAGCGAGCTCCACGGCACGACCGGCTTCGAGGAGATGGAGACGAGTGCGAGCGGCCACCCGGTGCGGCGCCTCGACAGCCGGCCGGCGACCCCCGGCAACGCGCTCGTGATGTCGATCGACATCCGCCTGCAGGCGATGGTGGAGAGCCTCTTCGGCGACCGGCGCGGCGCGCTCGTCGCGATCGACCCGCGCAACGGCGAGGTGCTCGCCTTCGTCAGCAAACCCAACTTCGACCCGAATCTCTTCGTCGACGGCATCGACCAGGACAACTGGCGCGCGCTCAACGAGTCGCTCGACAAACCACTGCTGAACCGGGCGCTGCGCGGCACCTACGCGCCCGGATCGACCTACAAGCCGTTCATGGCGCTGGCCGCGCTCACGCTCGGCAAGCGCACGCCGCAGCAGGCGATCTCCGACCCCGGCTTCTTCTGGTTCGGCGGCCACAAGTTTCGCGACGACAAGGAAGGCGGCCACGGCACCGTCGACATGTACAGGTCGATCGTGATGTCGTGCGACACGTACTACTACCAGCTCGCCGGCGACCTGGGCGTCGACGCGATCCACGACTTCATGGCGCCGCTCGGGCTCGGCCAGATCACCGGCATCGACCTGCCCGGCGAGCTGCGCGGGGTGCTGCCCTCGACCGAATGGAAGCGCACCGCCTATCGCCGCAAGGAAGCGCAGCGCTGGTATGCCGGCGAGACGATCTCGCTCGGCATCGGCCAGGGCTACAACGCCTTCACCATGCTGCAACTCGCGCAGGCCGTCGCGACGGTCGCCTCCGGCGGCCAGCGCTTCAAGCCGCACCTCGTCGCGCGCATCGAGAGCGCCGACACGCGCAGTCCCAAGCGCCAGGTCGGGCAAGCACTGCCGCCACTGCCATGGCGCCCGCAGGACGCCGTCTTCATCCGCCGCGCCATGGCCGGCGTGATCCAGGACCCGAGCGGCACGGCGGCCAAGGTGTTCGCCAATGCCGGCTACACCGCCGGGGGCAAGACCGGCACGGCGCAGGTCGTCGGCATCGCGCAGAACGAGAAGTACAACGCCAAGAACGTCGACGAACGGCATCGCGACAACGCCCTGTTCGTCGCCTTCGCGCCGGTCGACGAACCGCGCATCGCGCTCGCCCTCGTCGTCGAGAACGGCGGCTGGGGGGCGGGCGCCGCGGCGCCGATCGCGCGGCGCGTGCTCGACTACCTGCTCGCCGGCCAGTATCCGAGCGAAGCCGACATCGCCGCGACCCGGCTCGGCCAGTCGACCGCCCCGGTCGGGCCGACGCGGCCGATCGATTCGGTGCCGCTGCCGGGCGTGACCGTCGACGGCGCCGCGGCGGCGACGGCCGCGCCGGCGGGCGTTCAACCGGTGGCCGCCGCCGCGTCGGCGGGGGCGACCGTGGCGTCGGGTGCCGCCGACCAACGCGTGGCCCTCGGCCGGGCCAAATGAGTGCCGTCTTCGACCGCCCGTCGCCCTGGCAACGGATCAAACCCGTCTTCAGCGGCTTCGACGGGCCGTTGCTCTTCGCGATGCTGCTGCTCGGAGTCGCCGGCCTGATCACGATGTACTCGGCCGGGTTCGACTCCGGCACGCGCTTCCCAGACCACGCTCGCAACATGCTGCTCGCGCTCGGCGTGCTGTTTCTGGTCGCGCAGATTCCGCCGCAGACGCTGATGAAGGTCGCCGTGCCGCTCTACACCGCGGGGCTGCTGCTGCTGGTCGCGGTCGCCGTCGCCGGAGTCACGAAGAAGGGCGCGACCCGCTGGCTCAACGTCGGGGTGGTGATCCAGCCGAGCGAGATCCTGAAGATCGCGACGCCGCTGATGCTCGCCTGGTGGTTCCAGCGCCGCGAAGGCCAGGCGCGCGCGGCCGATTTCGTCATCGCGCTCGGGCTGCTCGCGCTGCCGGTCGGGCTGATCGTCAAGCAGCCGGATCTCGGCACCGCGATCCTCGTGCTCTCGGCCGGCCTCTACGTGATCTTCTTCGCGGGCCTGAGCTGGCGCCTCATCCTGCCGGTGGTCGTGATCGGCGCCGCCGCGATCACCGCAGTCGTCGTCTCCGAAGACCGCATCTGCCAGCCGGACGTCAAGTGGCCGATGATGCGCGACTACCAGAAGAACCGCATCTGCACGCTGCTCGACCCGACGACCGACCCGCTCGGCAAGGGCTTTCACATCATCCAGGGCATGATCGCCATCGGCTCCGGCGGCGTCGAGGGCAAGGGCTTCATGAAGGGCACGCAGACGCACCTCGAATTCATCCCCGAGCGCACCACCGACTTCATCTTCGCGGCGTTTTCGGAGGAATTCGGCCTTGTCGGCTGCGCGAGCCTCGTCGCCGGCTTCATCTTCCTGATCTTTCGCGGGCTCATGATCGCGGCGGAGGCGCCGACCGTCTTCACCCGGCTGCTCGCCGGCGCGATCACGCTCAGCTTCTTCACCTATGCCTTCGTTAACATGGGCATGGTGAGCGGCATCCTGCCGGTCGTCGGCGTGCCGCTGCCCTTCATCAGCTACGGCGGCACGGCGATGGTGACGCTCGGGATGGGCCTCGGCATCCTGATGTCGATCGCCAAGAGCCGGCGGCTGGTGCAGAGCTGACCGGCCCGTCGGCGCGGCCGTCGTCACCGACCTCTCCCGCTTTCGGGGGCCCTCCTCGCCGATCGCCCTTTCACTGTACAAACATCCAGCTTTCGGGATAATAGCGGCATCCCAAGGAGAACTCTCGATGGAAGCCACCGCAAAACTTGCCGTCCCAACGCTCAACACCGAAAAGGCCAAGGCTTTGCAGGCTGCGCTGGCGCAGATCGAAAAGCAGTTCGGCAAGGGTACGATCATGCGGCTCGGCGAAGGCGAGGTGATCGAGGACATCGAGGTCGTCTCCACCGGCTCGCTCGGCCTCGACCTGGCGCTCGGCGTCGGCGGCCTGCCGCGCGGTCGAGTGGTCGAAATCTACGGCCCGGAATCGAGCGGCAAGACGACGCTGACCCTGCAGGTCATTGCCCAGATGCAGCACCTCGGAGGCACCTGCGCCTTCATCGATGCCGAGCACGCGCTCGACACCGCTTACGCGCAAAAGCTCGGCGTCAATCTGCAGGAGCTGCTGATCAGTCAGCCCGACACCGGCGAGCAGGCGCTCGAGATCGTCGACGCGCTGGTGCGCTCGGCGTCGGTCGATCTGGTCGTCATCGACTCGGTCGCCGCACTCACGCCGAAGGCCGAAATCGAGGGCGAGATGGGCGATTCGTTGCCCGGCCTGCAGGCGCGGCTGATGAGCCAGGCGCTGCGCAAGCTCACCGGCAGCATCAAGCGCACCAACACCATGGTGATCTTCATCAACCAGATCCGGATGAAGATCGGCGTGATGTTCGGCTCGCCCGAGACCACGACCGGCGGCAACGCGTTGAAGTTCTACGCCTCGGTGCGGCTCGACATCCGTCGCATCGGCTCGATCAAGAAGGGCGAGGAGGTCATCGGCAACGAGACCAAAGTCAAGGTCGTCAAGAACAAGGTCTCGCCGCCCTTCAAGACCGCCGAGTTCGACATCCTCTACGGCCAGGGCATCAGCCGCGAGGGCGAGATCATCGACATGGGCGTCGAAGCCAAGGTGCTCGAGAAGAGCGGCTCCTGGTACGCCTACAACGGCGAGAAGATCGGCCAGGGCAAGGACAACGCTCGCGAATTCCTGAAAGAGAACACCGGCCTGGCCTTCGAAATCGAAAACAAGGTGCGCGAGGCGCTCGGCGTGCGCCTGCTGCCCGGCATCGATCCCGAAGGCAGCAAGGGCGCGAAGCTGAAGGTCGTCAAGGATTGACGCGCGGGGCGGCACGCCTCCCGCCTCTGTGATGCGGCCAGCCCGCTCGCTGACATCTCGCGCGCTGCAACTTCTCGCGCAGCGGGAGCAGAGCCGGGTCGAACTGCAGCGCAAGTTGCTGGCGCATGCAGTGGCTGATGACCAGGCACGGCTCGAGGCGGCCGGCGGCGCACCACAGCCCTGCAGCGCGGGCAGCCCGTTCGGCGGCGCTCGAGATGCTGCTTCGAGCGAATCGTCCGACAACACGGATGCAGCGGCAGAGCCGGTCAGCGCCGAGTGCAGAGTCGAGGCGGTTCTCGTCTGGCTCGAAGCCAACGGGTTTTCCTCCGACGAGCGCTTCGCCGAGGCGCGCGTCAATGCCCGAGCCGCGCGCCACGGCGAGCGCCGCATCCGGCAGGAACTGAAGCTGCACGGCGTCACGCTGCCGGCGGAGGCCGCCCAACGCCTGCGGGAGACCGAGGCGCTCCGCGCGCGCTCGGTGTGGCAGCGCCGGTTCGGCCTGCCACCGCAAACCGCCGCCGAGGCGGCAAAGCAGTCGCGTTTCCTCCTGGCGCGCGGGTTTTCGGCTGAGGTGGTGCGTCAGGTCGTGCGACAGCAGCAGGGCGCGGACAAGCCGTCTGCCGACGCTGGCGACGACCCTGCCCACGACCACGGAGGCGTCGCCGGTGTCGATGGCAACGACGACGACGCCATCGGCGCCCCGGCGCACGCTGCCGACGACTGATCTCCCCGAGAATGTCACGCCGCCCGCGTCGAAACACGCAATCGCAGCGCCCGTGTCCATCACCGGCCGCGGTGCCCCGCTTTCACTTGTTGCATCGCAGCATGCTACATTCGTTCGCTGACCGCTGACGCCGGGCTCGGCATCCGAGGGCCCGGTGCCGCAGACCTTCCCTCGTTGCCGCGCCGGCCTCTTGATCGTTGCCCTCAGACTCCCGCCGAACGTCGCCGTTTTTGCGCTGTCTCTTGCGTTACCTCTTGCGTTGCGTCTCACGTCTCCACTCGCGTAGCATCTTCCGCGTCACACCGCGCGCGGCCGTGCGCCGCCGAAGGCGTCGGATCGACTCGAGAGCAGGGCGCACCGCCTCAGGCCCGCTCACTCATTCGCCCACTTGAAAGCTTGAGATCCTCATGAAGATCCACGAATACCAAGGCAAGGAAATCCTGCGCCAGTTCGGGGTGCCCGTTCCGCGTGGCTATCCCGCGTTCAGCGTCCTGGAGGCGTCCGAGGCCGCGCAGAAGCTCGGGGGGCCCGTCTGGGTGGTGAAGGCACAGATTCACGCCGGCGGGCGCGGCAAGGGGGGGGGCGTCAAGCTCGCGCGCTCGCTCGACGACGTCAAGAAGATCTCGAACGACATCCTCGGCATGCAGTTGAAGACGCACCAGACCGGCCCCGAAGGCCAGAAGGTCCGGCGCCTGCTGATCGAAGACGGCGCCGACATCAAGAAGGAGTATTACGTCGCCGCGGTGACCGACCGGGCGACGCAGAAGGTCGCGATCATGGCCAGCTCCGAAGGCGGGATGGACATCGAGGAAGTCGCCCATGCAACGCCCGAGAAGATTCTCAAGGTCTTCGTCGACCCGGCGGCCGGCCTGACCGACGCCCAGGGCACGGAGCTCGCCGACGGCATCGGCGTACCGGCGGCAAGCCAAGCCCAGGCCATCGATGTGTTCAGGAAGCTCTACCAGTGCTACATGGACACGGATTGCTCGCTCGCGGAGATCAACCCGTTGATCCTCGAAGGCAACGGTGACATCAAGGCCCTCGACGCGAAGTTCAACTTCGACTCGAACGCGCTCTTCCGCCACCCGGAGATCGTCGCCTACCGCGACCTCGACGAGGAAGACCCGGCGGAGATCGAAGCGAGCAAGTTCGACCTCGCCTACATCCAGCTCGACGGCAACATCGGCTGCCTCGTCAACGGCGCCGGCCTCGCGATGGCGACGATGGACACGATCAAGCTCTTCGGCGGCGAGCCGGCGAACTTCCTCGACGTCGGCGGCGGCGCGACGGCCGAGAAGGTCACCGAGGCCTTCAAGATCATGCTCGGCAACCCGAAGGTCGAGGCGATCCTCGTCAACATCTTCGGCGGCATCATGCGCTGCGACACGATCGCCGAAGGCGTGATCACCGCGTGCAAGGCAGTCAACCTGAGCGTGCCGCTGGTGGTGCGGATGAAGGGGACGAACGAGGAGATCGGCAAGAAGATGCTCGCCGATTCCGGCCTGCCGATCATCAGCGCCGAGTCGATGGCCGATGCCGCGCAGGCCGTGATGGCCGCCCTGAAGAAGCCCTGAAGTAGGAATCAGCACCATGAGCATCCTGATCAACAAAGACACGAAGGTCATCACCCAGGGCATCACGGGCAAGACCGGTCAGTTCCATACGCGCATGTGTCGCGACTACGCCAACGGCAAGAACTGCTTCGTCGCCGGGGTGAACCCGAAGAAGGCGGGCGAGGACTTCGAAGGCATTCCGATCTTCGCGAGCGTGAAGGAAGCGGCCGGGAGCACCGGTGCCACCGTGAGCGTCATCTACGTCCCGCCGGCCGGCGCGGCGGCGGCGATCTGGGAAGCGGTCGAAGCCGACCTCGATCTCGCGATCTGCATCACCGAAGGCATTCCGGTCAAGGACATGCTGGTCGTGCGCAACAAGATGAAGGCCAAGGAGGCGGCGGGCGGCAAGAAGACGCTGCTGCTCGGTCCGAACTGTCCCGGCCTCATCACGCCGGACGAGATCAAGATCGGCATCATGCCGGGCCACATCCACAAGGCCGGCCGCGTCGGCGTGGTCTCGCGCTCCGGCACGCTGACGTACGAAGCCGTCGCTCAGCTGAGCGAACTCGGCATCGGCCAGTCGAGTGCGGTCGGCATCGGCGGCGACCCGATCAACGGCCTGAAGCACATCGACATCATGCGGCTCTTCAATGACGATCCCGACACCGACGCGGTGATCATGATCGGCGAGATCGGCGGCCCGGACGAAGCCGAAGCGGCGCGCTGGTGCCAGGCAAACATGCAAAAGCCGATCGTCGGCTTCATTGCCGGTGTCACCGCGCCTCCCGGCAAGCGCATGGGCCACGCCGGCGCCCTGATTTCCGGCGGTGCCGATACTGCCGACGCGAAGCTCGCGGTGATGGAAGACTGCGGCTTCACCGTCACCCGCAACCCGTCGGAGATGGGCCGCCTGCTCAAGGGCTTGCTGTAAGGACCCGGGCGGCGACGCTGCTTGACAGCGCCGCCCTGGGTCGATTTAATCTCGCCGAGAAGGGGAGTAGCTCGACTTCGGCCCGCCGCGCGCCTCGTGTAGAGGTTGTCGCAGCGGTTCGAGGTTCAGGCAAGCCGTCAGTACGTTTTGCGACCGCCCGGTCGTGATTCCGGTTTGTCAGGCCCGGCAACGGCGGTCATTCGCGGTTCGCCCGGCCGAGCGAGACCTTCGATGCAAGCCGCGTCAGCGGCGGGCTCGAAGGCGACTTTATTCCCCGCTCCAGCGGAGGTTCCTTTCGATTCCGCAGCCAACGTCGGCCCTCACGCCGCCATTGCCTCGCTGGAATCGACATGGACTTTCTTTCCGCCTCCTGGTTTTCCGCGCTGCTCGCGATCGTTCTGATCGATCTCGTCCTGGCGGGGGACAACGCGATCGTGATCGCGCTCGCCGCCCGCCAGGTGCCCGCGCACCTCCAGCGCAAAGCCATCGTCTGGGGCACGGTGGGTGCGATCATCGTGCGCAGCATCATGACGGTGGGCGTCGTCTGGCTGCTGCGGATTCCCGGGCTGATGCTCGTGGGCGGCCTCGGTCTGCTGTGGATCGCCTTCGGCCTGCTCAAACCGCAGGACGACGACGACCCGCATGCGGGCGGCGCCATGACCTTCTGGGGCGCCATGAAGACCATCGTCATCGCCGACGCGCTGATGGGCATCGACAATGTGCTCGGCGTGGCCGGTGCGGCCAAGGGCAGCTTCTCGCTCGTCCTCATCGGCCTCCTCGTCAGCGTACCGATCGTCGTGTTCGGGAGCACGCTGGTGCTCAAACTGGTCGAGCGCCATCCCGTCATCACCTACCTCGGCGCTGGCGTGCTGGCGTACACGGCGGCTCACATGGTGGTGAGCGAGCCGCTGCTGGCGCCGGTCTTCGAGTCGTCTTTCGCCGCCCGCCTCGCGACCTACGTCATCGCCATCGCCGGCGTGCTCGGCGCCGGCTGGTACGTGGCCTCGCGACACGCCGGCCAGCGACGACCGGTTCACTAGACCGTGAGCCCGGGCGGCGCCGGCGTCGCCACGAAGCCGCTGTGATAGCGTCCATCCCGCCATGAGAAGCGCCGCGCTCCGGGAGATCCGACTCGCCTTCGGCCATCTCGTCCGGGCGCTGCGCGGGATCGAAGCGGGCAAAGCAGAGTGTCTCAAAGCTCTTATTACCGAGAAACT
>CAZZWY010000051.1:9081-13010 GCA_964657785.1 uncultured Acetobacteraceae bacterium | reverse complement strand
CCTCGGTCCCGCAGACCTCGGCCGCGCCGTGGACCACCCCGGGACCGCCGCCCGAGGCGGGTCAGGACGGCGCGACCCCGGCCTCCAACGCCTCGAGCAGCCGCAGCGCCTGATCGACCGGCGTGCCGCCTTCGGCCGCGGCCAGACTCTCGAGCCGTTTGAGCGCCGAACCGCGGGCGAGCGAATACCGCTCCATGAGGATGCCGACGGCGATCCAGAGAATCGGGCCGGCCGCAGCCGGATCGACGGGCGCGGCGCCGGCGCTCGGCGCCGCGGCGCTGCCGGCCACGGTCCTGTCCGCGAGCGCCGCGCTCACCACCGGCAGGATCTGCGCGACGTTGAGCGGCTTGACGAGGTAGGCGACGGCGCCCAGCGCCCGGACCCGTTCCGCGGTGTCGTCGTCGACGAACGCCGACAGGAAGATGAAGGGAATCTGCAGCGAATCGCGCAGGTACCCGGCGACGTCGAAGCCGCTCATGCCCCGCATGCGGATGTCGAGCAAGGCGATGTCGGGGCGATGTTCCCGCGCCAGCAGGATGGCATCGGCGCCGTTGTCGGCGTCGATCACCTCATAGCCGGCCTGCGAGAGACCGTGGGCGAGCGTCGCGAGCACCAGGCGGTCATCGTCGACGACCAGAATCTTTCCCTGCGGGCTCAATTGCATGTTCTGTGTGCCTCGGCGGACCGACGAAGGAGCAAGCGTCGGACCCGGCCGATTGTCGGCGCAACGCAACGTTCGGGCACCCGGGCCCGACCCCGGTTCTCGGGGGGCGCGCCCCCGCTCGATCGGGGGGCGACGAGGGTCTCAGCCGTCGCCCGACGCGGCCCGCGCGAGGCCGGGCGGCGCGAGGCGAACCGTCGCGACGACTTCCGCGCCGTGCTGCTCCAGGGTCAGGGTCGCGCTGCGCCGGGGCAACAGCGCGCGCACCAGCCCGAGGCCGGACACGCCGCCGGGAACCCGCGCCAGATCGAATTCGGCGCGCAGCCGTCCGAAATTCGTGATCCGGATCCGGACGTCGTCTTCGCCGCTGGCAAGCAGGCACCGCACTTCGCCTGGCGGGGTCGTTGCGCTGTGCTTGACGGCGTTGGTCAGCAGCTCGTTCAGCGTCAGCGCGATCGGGATCGACTCGGCCTCCGGCAACAGCCACCGGCGCGGCTCGCGTCCGTCGATGTGGCAGTGGATGGGGCGGCCGAAGGTGCGCTGCACCGAGACGGTGATCGCTTCGATCACGTCGACGACGTTGAGGTCGCCCCCGCTGCCGACCTGCAGGCCGTACACCTGCGCGATCGCCTGGACCTGCCCGACGACTTCGGAGATCGCGCCGGCGACCTCGGGCTTCTTCTCGGCGATCTGCTGCAGCAGACCGGCCACCCCCTGCAGGTTGTTCTTGATCCGGTGATGCACTTCCTTGACCAGCATGTCGCGCTGCGAGATCGCGGCCTCGAAGCGCGCCTCCTGGGCCGCACGCTGCTCGGTGACGTCGGTGGCAACCATCAGCAACTGGTCGGGCGGGGCGCCCGGGCGGGCGGCGAGCGGCAGGTAGCGGGCGTCCCAGACACGCGTCCGCCCGTCCTGCAGCACCGAATACTCGCGGCGCGTCACGTCGGCGGCGGCGAGCGCCTCTTCCATGTCGCGCCGGTGCCGGGCCGCCGCCTCCGGCGCCATCGTCTCCTCGGGCGCGGAGCCGACCAGCGCCTCGCGGCTGCAGCCGATGCTCTCGGCGGCGACGCCGTTGGTCTGCACGACGCGCAGGGTGTGGGCGTCCCGCAGCGTGATCGCGAGCGGCGCGGCCTCGATGATCCGCTGCAGCGACGCCTGGGCTTCGGACATCCGCGCCTCGGCTTCGCGCCGGCGTTCGATGTCGAGCAGGGCGTAGGTGAGCTGGCGCCCGGTCGACTCGCGCGCGATCGAGACGACGTTGCCGACGATCCAGAACTCCCGGCCATCGCGCGCCTGCACCCGGCACTCGAAGGTCTCGGCCTGGCCCTCGACGAGATCGGTGAGGTATTCGGTACGGCGGAACGGATGCGCCGGATCGCGGGTCGCGACGGTCGCGATCGGCAGGTTGATGAAGTCGGCGAGGTCGCCGCCGAACATGCGGCGCGCCGAGCGGTTCATCCACTCGATGCCCTGCGGGCCGACGGTGACGATGCCGACCAGCACCGAGTCGAGGATCGAGCGCGTGCGATCGGCCTGCACCGCGACCGCCCGCTCGGCGCGAAAGCGCGCGTCGACGTCGACGTAGGACGCGATGAAGCCGCCTTCGGGATCGCCCGGCACGACCAGCCGCTGGCTCACCTGCACCCAGAGCAGCCGCCCGTCGCGAACCCGCAACTGGTGTTCGCCGCTCCAGCGGGCGTAGAGGCGCAATTCGCGCTGGGCTTCATCCCGGCGAGCGACGTATTCGGACTCGCTGGCGAACAGGTCCGCGACGCCGAGCGTCGTCAGTTCCGCCACCGAACATCCGGCGAGCTGCGCCAACGCCTGGTTCGCTCGCTGGATGCGGCCGTCGCGGACGAAGGCGATGCCGACCCCCGAGAGACTGAACATCAGCTCGCGGTCGCGGGCGAGGATTTCGAGCTGCCTCTGCTGGAGCTTCAGACGCGTCACGTCGGTGAGGACCGCGATCGCTTCGGATCGCAGCGGGCCGGCCCGGCCGGCGGGCTCGATCGCCGACGCAGCGCCGTCCGCGCCGGCATCGCCCGAGGCGCGCTCGCCCGTGCGCCGGACCGAGAGCGAATACCACCGCAGCTCGTGCGCTGCGCCCGGCGCCGGGAGTTCGAACTCCGTCTCGTAGATCGAACCCTGCTCGAGCGCCTCAAGCACATCCGCGGCGACGTGGCGGGTCGTTTGGTGAGCCGCGAAAAGCGCGGCGAGCCCCCGGCCCACGACCGCGTCGGCCGGCAACCCGAGCATCGTCTCGAACCGGCGGTTGCAGCGCAGCAGCACGGCGTCGCGCAGGTAGGCGATGCCGGCGGTGGTGCTCTCGAGAATCGTGCTGAGTTCGCGCAGCAGCTGCTCGCTGCGCTGCTGGCTGGTGTGCTGCTCGGTGATGTCGAGCGTCACGACCGAGGTCGTGCGCTGCCCGGACGCGAGCGTCGCCGGCTCGATGCGGGTCAGGAGCCAGCGCCGACCGAGTTCGGGGTGGTCGATCGCGTAGCGCACTTCGGCGCGCCGGGCCTGGCGCAGCGCCTGCTGGAGCGTTTCGTACGCGGGCAGCGTATCGACGGTGACGAGCTCCCGGCTGATGCTCTGCAGCCCCGCCGACGCGGCCGGGCCGGGCGTCTTCTCGGTGCCGCGCCGACGCTGCCGCACCCAGCCGGACGACTCCTTGAACGTCGCGATGCCGACGCCGGCGGTGTCGACGAGCGCGCCGATCTGCATCTGCGCCAGGTCACGCTCTTCCTCGGCACTGCGGTCCTCGACGACCGCCATGTAGCGGCGCTGGCCGCCGGACGTCACGTGACAGCGAACGATCGAGCGCAGCGCGTGCGGGCCGTCGCCGGCCGCCGTGACCGAGGCCTGGCCGTGCGCGGCATCGCTGCCGGGCTCGAGCCGCGCCAGCGCGGCCGGGTCGTCCTGGAGCAGCAGGCGGCGCAGTTCCTCCGGCGCTTCGTCGAGCGAGACGGGCAGTGCCTGTGGCGTCGCACCCGCCAACGCCTGGAACGCCTGGTTGGTGCGCAGCAGCAGGCCGCGATCGTCGAAGAGCACCATGCCGACCGGACTGAAGTCGAACCAGTCATCGAGTTCGCGCAGCGACCGGTCGGCGTGTTCGCGGGCGACGTGCTCGGCGGTGCAGTCCTGCAGCACCGAGAGGTAGAGCGGTCGGCCGTCTTCACCGACCAACCTTCGGCGGGCGATGCGATACCGGCGCTCGCGGCCGCTGGCATCGATGTCCTGAGTGAGGTCTCCGGTCGCGACCGCCTCG
>CAZZWY010000051.1:0-9071 GCA_964657785.1 uncultured Acetobacteraceae bacterium | reverse complement strand
AAACGACCCTGGCGTCGATCGCAGCCGCAGGCGGCGGGCGTCCATCGCCGGCCACTCGGACGATGGGTGCAACTCCTTCGGATCGCGCCCGACGAGCTGCTCGCGGCGGTATCCGGTGAAGTCGAGAAACGCCGAATTGGCGTCGAGCAGGCGGAAATCGTCGCCCTGGACGAGCGTGGGAAAGGGCGACGCCCAGAACAGCGCGATCGTCTCGCGCAGCGCGGTGGCGCTCAGCCGCTCGGCGGGCGCCTTCCCGACCGCAGCGCTGGACGGCGCGGGCCGGTCGGCCCAGTCGAGCGGCGCCGGCGGGCCGGCCACGGGCTGCAACCGCAGAGCGCCATGGCGGTCATCGAGGCGACGCCATCCGAGCTGGACCGCGCGTCCGTTGCCGAGCGTGGCGCTCGCCGCCTCGCCGGGAGGCTCGCCCGACGCCGCGGCGCGGCGCAGCCAGGCGAGCGCTTCGCGGCCGAGCGACGGCTCGAGTTGCGCCGCGTTCATGCCGGCTTCGCACGGCAGAAGCCGCAACGCCGCGGTGTTGGCGAACACGACGACGTTCGCGGCGGCGTCGAACACCACCACCGCATCGCTCAGCAGGTCGAAGAATTCCCGCCAGCCCGGCGAGCGGGTCCAGGACACCGCGGAGGCAACGGGCTTCATCGACTAGTGTGGTGTTTCATGCTGTGCGGAACTTAATAAAACCGATGGATTCGGTTGTCTGGCGAGGCGCAAAGCGCAGCCGTAGTCCCTTCTACGGCGAGCATTTGCAACGACGCCAGGCGGCCGAAGACACGGTTTTATGTTCCGCATCGCGTGAAACACCACACTAGCGGTCAGTGCGGCTGCGACGCGAGGCGGCCCCCGGCACCGCGGTCACACCAGTTCGCTCGCGGTCAGCAGCGCACGCAACTGGGCTCGGTTGATCTCGCCGATGCCCATCATCAGTGTCTCGGAGGCGCCCCGCAGCTCGTAGAGCGATTCGCCCTCCACGGCCCGCACCACGTCGACGTACGGCTGGAACGGCCCGGTCTCGTGGACGAGCGCCTGCTGCACCCGCTCGGGCACCGGGATCGAGTCGAGAAGCTTGGCGAACGGCTGCTGGAACATCCGGTCGAGCAGCGAGAACACTCCGCAGATGAAGAGCTCGCCGCGCATCTCCTCGTCGCCGCTCGCGCGCGCGAGCTCTTCCATCAGGAGGCCGCGGAGCACGGCCGCGAACATGACCGGCTTCATGTTGACGTCCTTGCTGGCGGTCGCGAGCAGCAGCGCGAGCCAGCGCTTCAGGCGCTTGTAGCCGAGCAGCATGATCGCGTGGCGGAACGAGCTGATCTCGACCCTCAAGCCGAACGCCGGCGAGTTGATGTAGCGCAGCAGCTTGAAGGCGAGCGGCGGGTCGCGTTTCAGGGTCGTCTCGAGCTTTTCGATCGGGTCTTCCTTGTCGACGCGGTGGATCAGCTCGACGATCACCTGCATGCCCGGTGCCGCCGGGCCTTGCTGCTTCGCGTTCCCGGCGCCGGGCGCGGCGACGACGTCATCGATCGGCCAGCCGAGCACGGCCTGCGCACCGCGTGCGAAGGCGGCCTCCATGTCGACGAGCGTGCGCACGCCGGACTGCACGTATTCGACGCTGCGCGACACGCCGGCCGGCGGCGCGGCTTCGGCGATGCGGCGGTCGTCGGCCCGCTCGATGATCGAGTAGCGGAAGCACGGCAGCACCTGACGCGGCACCTCCTTGAGCGGGCGCCCCTTGATCAGCAGCGTGCTGCCCTGCGCGTGCAGCGCGACGAGCGCGTCGGCATTGGCGGGGTCGACCGCCATGAAGGACGGAATCTCGACCATCAGGTTGGCGGTCGGGCTGGCGCGCATCAGGTCCTGCAGCAGGCTTTCGCTGGCGATGTTGAGCGAGACGCGCCCCCCCGTCTCCGGCCAGACCGCGCCGATCGCCTCGAGCAGCTGGGGCGCGTCGAGCGCCGCGTCCGGGCGCAGCGGAAACACCGTGAGGCGCGTCGCCGCGACGGCACGGGCGCGGTCGATGAACGGCGAGTAACCGAGCGCGACCTGGTTCAGGATCGCCCCCGGCGCCGACCCGGCGCTGCTCATCTGATCAGGAAGAGATGTAGTTGAAGAGCGACATTTTCTGCACCAGCGAATAGGCCTTCAGCGCTGCATCGTAGCCGGTCTGCTGGTTCGAGAAATCGGAAATCGCCTGGGTCATGTCGAGGTCGACCGCATTCGAAAGCGCAGTCGTGCTGGCGAGCTTCTGGTCGGAGATGCGATCGGTGACGTCGGAGATGCGGTTGATCTCCGCGCCCATCTGGCTGCGGCTCGAGGAGATCCCGCCGGTCACCGAATCGAGCGCGGCCAGATTCTCGTTGTTGGTCTGCGCGATCGTGCCGCGGCTGCGGCCGGGGGTCTTCAGGTCGGCGATCGCCTTGTCGAGCGTCGCGAAGACGCTTTGCGTCGGGGTCGAGGGCGCCATCTGGAACGAATCGCCGTTGGCCGGGCTGCCGGAGATCGTCGCCGACATGCCGTCGACGGTGATCGCCGTGCCGCCGGTGAAGGCGACGTTGGTCTGGGAGGTCGCCTCGCCGTCCTTCAGCACCGAATAGGTCGTTGCGCCGTCGGCGACGCTGAAATCGATGCGGTAGGTGGACCCCGTGACCGCCGACGGATTCGTCACCTGCCCCGCGTCGATCCAGGCACTGCCGGTGCTCGTCAGGGCCGACGTCTGGAAGACGCCGTTGCCGGTGCGGTTCTGCATCCAGGTCGCATTGCCGTCGGTGGTGAGCGAGAGCGCGTCGGGCGAAGCCGCCTGCACCGCGCCGGCGGTACCGCGAAACTGCACGCCGGAGGTGGTGTCGACGAACGGCGACTGCTTCGCGCCCTGGCCGCCGAAGAGGTAGTTGCCCTGGCCGTCGGTGCTGTTGGCGACCGAGAGCAGCTGCGAACGCAAGCCTTCGAGCTGCGCCGCGACGGCCGCGCGATCGGCGTCGCTGTAGGAGGCATCGCCCGCCTGCACCAGGTTCTCGCGCGCGCTGCTGAGCAGGTCCTGGGCCGTGCCGAGGGCGCTCTCCGAGAGCGTCATCACGTTCTTGCTCGCATCGACCGCACGCTGCGTCGCGGTCGCCCGGTCCTGCGCCGCGAGCGCCCGCTCCGCACGCGCCGCCGCGGCCGGATCGTCGCTCGGGAGGTTGACGCGCTTGCCGGTCGTCATCTGCTGCTGCGTGTCGGACATCGTCGACTGGCGATCCATCAGCGCCTGCAGGGCGTTGTCGTAGGTGTTGGCGGTACTGAGGCGCATGGCGTTTTTCCTGAAAGGCCGGAGGCGCGATCAGCCTCCCGCCACCTGCAGCAGCGAGGTGAAGATGGTCTGCACGATCTGCAGGATCTTCGCGGCCGCCTGGTAGCTCTGCTGATACTGGATCAGCTTGGCCGCTTCTTCGTCGAGGTTCACGCCGGCGCTGTTGGCCTTCGCCGACGACGCCGCCGTCGCCGCGGCGCTCGAGATGCCGGCCGCGGTCTTGCTGCCCTGCACCCGCACGCCGATGTCGGCGAGCGCGCTCGCATAGGCATCGGTGATCGAGTAGCCGGGCGAGGTGGTGGAGACGCCGACGATGGCGTTGTCGGCCATGTTCGAGAACGCGAGCGCGTTGCCGTTGTTGGACGAGACCGACACCGTCGGGCGAACGCTGATCGTGTCGCCGCTGCGCGGGGCGCCGTCGAGCGAGAGCTGATAGCCGTTGAGCGAGATCGGCTGCCCGGCCGTCCAGGTGCCGGTGCCGCTCGTGCCGTCGCTCATCGTCCACGCGTAGTCGCCGCTGCCGGACGTGAAACTGATCGTCGTGCTGAGGCTGCCGTTGTAGTCGGGGCTGGACGCCGTCAGCGACGCGATGCTCGCGGTGCCGGTGTTGGCCACGCCCATGCTGCCGGTGAACGGGGAGGCGGCGGCGATGCCGTTGGTGTCGGCGAGGACGCGCTGGATGCTCTGCGAGGCGCCGGCGACCGGCTGCACCAGGAAGCGGTCGCCCGCGTTCGGCGTGCCGGTCGCGGCTTTCAGCGTGAAGCCATCGACCTGCACGCCGGCGGCGAGCTGGTCCGCCGAGAAGGGGCTGCCGGCGACGGTCGTCTGGTCCGAGACCCGCGTCATCGAGTAGCTGGTGCCGTCGTAGCTCAGCGCGTAGTCGCTCGCCTGCACCTGCGACGGCGTGGTCACGCTGACGCTGAACGCCCCGGTACCGGTGTTGGTGGAGGCCGAGAGCACGCGCGGGTCGCCGACCGAGAATATCTTGCCGCCGGTGCGCGCGGGCTGGCCGAGATCGAGGCCGAGCGCCTGCTGTGAATTGACGGCTCCGGAGGTCGCCGTCGCCATCTGCCCGAGCAGGTTGTTGGCCGCTGTCAGGTCCTGGTTCTGGAAACGCAGCAGTCCGGCGAGCGACCCGCCGGCAAGATTGCCCGGCGGGATCAGCCGGTTCTTGCTGCCCTCGACGAGCGCGAGCTGCAGGTGGGTCGGATCGAAGGTGTCCGGCACCGCTTTCAGCGTGCTCGCGTTGGCCCCGAGCACGAGCGCCTGACCGCCGCCGACGAAGAGGCCGACGCTGCCGTCGCTGGCTTCGATCGTGGTGACGTTGACCGACTGGCCGATCTGCTTGACGAGCTGGTCGCGCTGGTCGAGCAACTGGTTCGGCGTCTGCCCGGTGCCTTGCAGCCCGGCGATCTGCTGGTTCAGTGCAGCGACCTGCTGGGCCTGCGAGTTCACGCTCGTCACATTCGACTGGATGTCCTGCGAGACGCCGATCTGCAGCGAGGTGAGCTGGTCGCCCGCGGCGTTCAGGCGCGAGGCGAGTTCCTGCGCATCGCTGAGCACGACCTGGCGTGCCGACGAGTCCGACGGGTTGTTGGACACATCGACGAAGGCGTTGAGGAGCTGCCCCGCCGCGTTGCCGATGCCGGAGGTGCCGATCGGAAAGACGGCCTGGAGCTGCGTCAGCTTGTCGAGCCGGGATGAATCCGCAGCGGAGGTCGACGCCGTCGACAGATCGGTCGCGGTCAGGTACTTGTCGTAGGAGCGCTGGATGTTCGTCACGTTGACGCCGGACCCGACGAAGCCGCCGCCGGTGAACTGGCTCGGCGCGTCGGCCAGATCGACGCTCTGGCGCGAATAGCCGGTCGTGTTGGCGTTGGCGATGTTGTTGCTCGCCGTCTGCAACGCCGAGTAGCTCGCGAACATCGCGGAGGTGCCGATCGAACTCAGCGAAGGCATCGGCCAGCTCCCTGAGCAAGGAACAGCGCATCCAGGCGACCGCGCTTCCTCATGCCATGTTCTCGTTCGTCCGCGCCGTCACCGCACGCTGCAGGCGCAGGCTGGTGTTGATGACGCGGGTCAGCTTCTCGGCGTAGGCCGGATCGGTCGCGTAGCCGGCGCGCTGCAGGCCCTTGGCGAAGCTCTCGGCGTTGGTGCCGGAGGCGACGACCTTGGCGTAGCGCGGGTTGTCCTTCATCATCGAGGCGTAGTCCTTGAACGACTCCTCGTAGCTGTTGTAGGCGCGGAACTTGGCGACGACCTTTCGCGTTTCGCCGCCGACCACCTCCGTCGTCGTGACGCTCGTCGTCTTGCCCTTCCAGCTGCCGCCTGCCTTCATGCCGAAGAGGTTGAACGAGGTCGTGCCGTCGTGGTTCCTGATCTCGTGCCTGCCCCAGCCGGACTCGTGCGCCGCCTGCGCCACCATGAAGGTCGCGGGGATGCCGGTCTCGGCCTCGGCGGCGCGGGCCGACTGCTGGTGAACGGTGAGGAAATCGTCGCGCGAGAGTTTCAGCGGCTTCATCGCGCCGCTGCCCGTCGGCGCGCTCATCGCGGTGGCCGGGGGCGTGGCGGCCGAGAGCGACTTGCCCGGCACGACGTCGCCCATCTGCCGCTCGAGCTGCCGCGCGATCAGGTCGGACAGGCCGCCCTTGAGCCCGGTCATCTGGCTCGCGTACTGGGTGTCGAGCATGTCGTTGCCCATCTGCGTGCCGGCGTTGTCGAGCATGCCGGTCGACGTGCTCGCGTCGCGCATGCTCTTCATCACCTGCTGCATGAAGAGGGCCTCGAACTGCTTCGCAGCCGTCTGGATCGCCGCTTTGGGATCGGCACTCGCGCTCGCCCGCAAGGCACTTGCCGTCGGGTCGCGCAGCGCGTCGCTCGGGGCGCCGCCGGTAGCGGCCGTGGGGAGGCGAGTGAGCTCCATGTCAGTGCCGCACGGCCGCCAGGATGAGCCGACGCGCCCCGCGGGGACGGCGAACGAAGGGGGCCTGGCGCAGTTTCATCCTAGTCGACCTCGATCTCGGCGTTGAGCGCGCCGGCGCTTTTCATCGCCTGCAGGATCGCCTGCAGGTCCTGCGGCGTCGCGCCGAGCGAATTGAGCGCCTTCGCGACCTCGGTGAGCCGGGTGCCCGCGGGCAGCTGGATCAGCGAACCCGGGTCCTGCTTGACGGTGATGTCGGCCTTTTCCTTGGAAACGGTCGTGCCGCCACTGGAGAACGGCGTCGGCTGGCTCACGACCGGGATCGCCTGGATCGTCACGGTCAGGTTGCCGTGGGCGACGGCGCACGGATTGAGCGTCACGTTCTGGTTCATGACGAGCGAGCCGGTTCGCGCGTTGATGACAATCCGGGCGCCGGCGGCGGCGAGCTCGATCGGCAGGTTCTCGATGTCGGCCATGAAGGCGACGCGCGCATCGGTGCCGGACGGCACGCGCACCTGCACCACCCGGCCGTCGAGCGCCTGTGCGACGCCTTCGCCCATCTTCCGGTTGACGGCGCGGGCCACTTCCCGGGCGGTGTTGAAATCGCTCGCGTTCAGGTCGAGGTGGAGGACATCGCTCTGACCGAGCGCGCTCGCGACGGCGCGTTCGACCGTCGCCCCTTCCGGGATCCGACCGGCCGCGAGGCTGTTGACCTGCACCTTCGAGCCGGCCGCCGATGCGCCTGCGCCGCCGACGATCAGGTTGCCCTGCGCCATCGCGTAGATCTGCCCATCCGCGCCCTTGAGCGGGGTCGCGATCAGCGTGCCGCCGCGCAGCGACTTGGCAGTGCCCATCGAGGCGACGACGACGTCGATCTGCTGGCCCGGCTGGGCGAATGCCGGCAGCTGCGCGGTGACGGTGACGGCGGCGACGTTCTTCAGCTGCATGTTGGTGCCGGCCGGCACGGTGATGCCCATCTGCTGCAGCATCGCGGTGAGCGTCTGCACGGTGAAAGGCGTCGAGGTGGTCTGGTCGCCGGTGCCGTCGAGGCCGACGACGAGACCGAAGCCGTTCAACTGGTTGCTGCGCACGCCGCGCACCGCGGCGACTTCCTTCAGGCGGACCGCCTCCGCCGGAGCCGGCCACCAGAGCGCCGCCGAGGCGAGCAGCGTCGCCAGCAGGATCAGCCGGCGCAGCAGTTTCTCGGTCGATGGGTCGTTGGCTTGCATGGCGGAGTCGTTCACAGGTTCTTGCCCTGGCTGAGTCCGATTCTGGGCAGGCTCAGCTCGGCAGAACGTTCAAAAAGAAACGACCGAGCCAGCCTATTCCCTGGGCGTCGGCCTGCTGCCCGCGGCCGCGCTGTTCGATGCGCACGTTGGCGATCTGCGCCGAAGGGACGCTGTTGCCGGTCTGGATCGCGCGCGGGTCGACCTGCCCCGAAAAGCGCAGCACGTCGACGTTGTGGTTGACGCCGATCTGCTTCTCGCCCGCGATCATCAGGTGGCCGTTCGGCAGCACCTCGGTGACGGTCGCGGTGATGGTTCCGGAAAAGTCGTTGCTGTTGACGGTGCTGCCCTTGCCGGCGAAGGTGTTGCTCGAATTCATGCCGATGCTCGCCCGCCCGGTGCCGAACGAGTTGGCCTTGATGCCCGGGATCGCGGTCACGCCGCCCGAGACCGTGCCGCTCTTGTCGATCGAGCTGGTGCTGGTCTGCGTCGCCGAGATCTTCTCGACGATCTGCACCATGATCGTGTCGCCGACGAGCCGGGCCCGATAGTCTTCGAAGAGCGGCCGGTACTGGCTCGCCTGGAAGATCGCGCCATTGGTCGGCGGTGCGACCGCGGTCGGCACCGGCCGCATCGAGGTCGGCTGCGTGATGTCGACCGGCGGGCGCTTGTTCATCGTCTCGCTGACGGTGTCGCAGCCGACGAGCGGCCAGGCGGCGGCGACCGCGAGGGTGATGCGGTGGAGTCGTGTCATCGGAATCCTCGGCGTTCAGGGGCCTGCGGCGCGGCGGCGGACGACGGCCGTGGGCCCGATCACAGGCGGGTGATCAGAGTTGTGCAAGGGACGCGAGCATGTCGTCGGAGGTCTTGATCGCCTTCGAATTGAGTTCGTACGCGCGCTGCGTCTCGATCATGCCGACGAGCTCTTCGACGACGTTGACGTTCGAGCCCTCGGTGAAGCCCTGCTGGATGAGGCCCAGGCCATTGAGGCCCGGCGTGCCCGCGGTCGGCGTGCCGGAGGCGGCCGTCTCGGCATAGATGTTCTGCCCCTTCGGGTCGAGTCCCGGCGGGTTGATGAAGTTGGCCAGGCCGAGCTTGCCGACCACTTGCGGCGCGGCCTGGGTCGGCAGGGTGGCGCTGACCGTTCCATCGCTGCCGATGCTGATGGACAGCGCGTTGGCGGGAATCGTGATGCCGGGCTGCACCGTCAGGCCGTTGTTGGTGACGATGGTCCCTTGGGCATTCACCTGGAACGAGCCGTCACGCGTGTAGCCGGTCGTGCCGTCGGGCATCTGCAGCTGGAAGAAGCCCTGGCCGTTGACGGCGACGTCGAGCGGGTTGTTGCTCTGCGTCATCGTGCCCTGGGTGAAGGTGCGCGAGGTCGCGACGGCACGCACGCCGAGGCCGATCTGCAGGCCGGTCGGCAGGGTGTCCTGCTCGGTCGCATTGGAACCTGCCTGGCGCAGGTTCTGGTACATCAGGTCTTCGAAGACCGCGTGCGACTTCTTGTAGCCGTTGGTCGACGCGTTGGCGAGGTTGTGCGAGATGGCGTCCAGCTGGGTCTGCTGGGCTTCCATGCCGGTCTTCGCGGTGTAGAGGGATCGCATCATGGCGGGGCTCCGGTCGG
>CAZZWY010000050.1:0-13152 GCA_964657785.1 uncultured Acetobacteraceae bacterium | reverse complement strand
CTACCAAAGCGGCTTCGGCAACGAGTACGCGACCGAAGCCGTCGCCGGTGCCCTGCCGCGCGGCCGCAACAGCCCGCAACGCCCGCCGCTCTCGCTCTACCCCGAGCTCATCTCGGGCACCGCGTTCACGGCGCCGCGGCACGAGAACCGGCGCAGCTGGCTCTACCGGCGCCAGCCGTCGGTCGTGGCCGGGCGCTTCACGCGCTACGAGCAGCCCTACTGGCGCACCGGCGCCGAAGAAGGCGCCCCGCTCGCCCCGGAGCCGCTCCGCTGGCATCCGATTCCGATCGAAAGCGCGAGCGGCAGCGGCGCATCGGCGGGGGGCACGGACTTCGTCGACGGCATGCGAACGCTGGCCGCCAACGGCGACGCCGCGGCGCAGGCCGGCGTCGCGGCGCACATCTATCTCGCCGACCGGTCGATGCAGCAACGCGCCTTCGTCGACGCCGACGGCGAACTGCTGCTGGTGCCGCAGCAGGGCCGGCTAAGGCTCGTCACCGAGCTCGGCGTGCTCGCCGTGGCGCCCGGCGAAATCGCCCTCGTGCCGCGCGGCATCGCGTTCAAGGTCGAGTTGCCGGACGGCCCGTCGCGCGGCTACGTCTGCGAGAACCACGGCGCGCATTTCCGCCTGCCCGAGCTCGGCCCGATCGGCTCGAACGGCCTCGCCAACGCCCGCGATTTCCTCGCGCCGGTCGCCGCGTTCGAGGGCGACGGCGGCAGCTACGAGCTGGTCAAGAAGTTCCGCGGTGCCTTCTGGCGCGCGCCGCTTCGGCAGTCCCCGTTCAATGTCGTCGCCTGGCACGGGAATCTGGCGCCGGTGAAGTACGACACCGCCAATTTCATGACCATCGGTTCGATCAGCTTCGATCACCCCGACCCGTCGATCTTCACGGTGCTGACCTCGCCGAGCGACACCCCCGGGACCGCGAACTGCGACTTCGTCATCTTCCCGCCGCGCTGGCTCGTCATGGAAGACACGTTTCGCCCGCCGTGGTATCACCGCAACCTGATGTCCGAATTCATGGGGCTGGTCTACGGCCAGTACGACGCCAAACCGGGCGGCTTCAAGCCCGGCGGCGCCAGCCTGCACAACAGCATGGTGCCGCACGGCCCGGACGCGGAGGCCTTCGAACGCGCGACCGGTGCCGAGCTCGCGCCGCAGAAGCTCGACCACACCCTGGCCTTCATGTTCGAGAGCCGCTACTGCTTCGTGCCGACCGCCTACGCGCGGCAGAGCCCGTCGCTCGATACCGACTACGTCGACTGCTGGGCCGGCCTCCCGGACCGCTACGCCGCATGACGCCGACGACCAACGCCACCCACGACCCGTCGCTCCGAAGCTGGGTCGAATCCGCCAACGTCGCGGGCAACGACTTCCCGGTCCAGAACCTGCCGTTCGGGCGGTTTCGGACGACCGGGCGCGACGAGGCCTGGCGCATCGGCGTGGCGATCGGCGAGAAGATCCTCGACCTGCGCATTGCGGCGAGCGCGTTCGACTGGCCGGCAGAGTTGAAGCCGCTGCTGCAGCCGCTGGCCGCGGGGGAACTGAACCCCTTCATGGCGCTGCCGGACGACGTGCGAAGCCGCGTCCGCACGGCCCTCTCGGAAGCGCTGCGCGGTGGCAGCCCCAACGCCGGCGCGCTGGGCCCCGCGCTGCTCGACCAGTCCGCCGCGGAGATGTCGGTTCCCTGCCGGATCGGCGACTACACCGACTTCTACACCGGCATCCATCATGCGACGACTGTCGGCAAGCTGTTCCGCCCGGACAACCCGCTGCTGCCGAACTACAAATGGGTGCCGATCGGCTACCACGGCCGGGCGTCGTCGATCGGCGTCAGCGGCCAGCAGTTCCGGCGCCCCAGCGGGCAGACGCCGGGCGCGGCGGGACGGCCCGGCTTCGGTCCCGCACGGCGGCTCGACTACGAACTCGAGCTCGGCATCTACATCGGCCCCGGCAACGCGCCCGGCGCGCCGATCGCGCTCGCCGAGGCCGAGTCGCACCTCTTCGGCATCGGCCTGCTCAACGACTGGTCGGCGCGCGACATCCAGGCGTGGGAGTACCAGCCGCTCGGGCCCTTCCTGGCGAAGAATTTCGCGACCACGGTGTCGCCCTGGATCGTGACGATGGAAGCGCTGGCGCCGTTCAGGGCCCCGTTCACGCGGCCGGCGGACGACCCGGCGCCGCTGCCCTACCTCGACACGCCCGCGAACCGCTCGCACGGCGCGCTCGACATCCGGCTCGAGGCCTGGCTGCAAACCGCGGCGATGCGCAGCGCCGGTCTGCAGCCGGTGCGGCTCTCGAGCGCCGGGAGTGCGGAAAGCGCCTACTGGACCTGCGCGCAGCTCGTCGCCCATCACACCGTCAACGGCTGCAATCTGCAACCGGGCGACCTCTTCGGCTCGGGCACGCTCTCCGGGCCGCACCCGGCCCAGGGCGGATCGTTGCTCGAGCTCTCGCTCGGCGGAACGCAGACCATCGATCTGCCGAACGGCGAGACCCGCACCTTTCTCGAAGACGGCGACACCGTCAGGCTGCGCGCCCACTGCGAACGTGCCGGCGCGGTGCGGATCGGCTTCGGCGAAGCGGTCGGCACGGTGATCGCCTGAACGCCGCGGCCACCCCGGGAGTCGCACCGCCGATGGCGACCTTCGGGCATTCCTTCAACGAGCGGGGCGAGTCCGAATTTCGCGTCTTCGCGCCCCTGCATGCGAGCGTCGCGGTGGTGCTGCTGCCCGAAGGCCGGCGCGTGCCGCTCACGCCCGACCCGCTCGGCTACTGGCACGGCGCGACCGAGCGACTGCCCGAGGGCAGCCGCTACCTGATCGAGATCGACGGCGCACGCTTCCCCGACGTGGCGTCGCGTCGCCAGCCCGAGGGCGTTCACGGCCCCTCCGCGGTCGCCGCACCGTCCACGCCCTCGAGCCCCGGATGGGCCGGCGTGCGGATGGAGGACGCGATCGTCTACGAACTCCACCTCGGCACCTTCACGCCGGAGGGGACGCTCGCGGCGGCGACGGGCCGGCTCGACCATCTCGCCGCACTCGGCATCACCGTCGTCGAACTGCTCCCGCTCGCCGCATTTCCGGGGCAGCGCAACTGGGGTTACGACGGCACCTACCTCTTCGCGCTGCAGGCCGACTACGGCGACTACGACGATCTGCGCCGCTTCATCGAACGAGCGCACGCCCTCGGCATGGCGGTGCTGCTCGACGTCGTCTACAACCACTTCGGCCCCGAGGGCAACTACGCGGCCGCCTACGCGCCGTTCACCAAGGCCGCGCCGACGCCCTGGGGCGACGCGATCAATTTCGATGCCGACTACAACCACGGCATCCGTACGCTCTTCCTCGAGAACCTGCGGTACTGGATCGAAGACGCCGGCTTCGACGGCGTTCGCATGGATGCGGTCGCGGCGATCTTCGACAACATGCCGGTGCACATCCTGCGCGAGTGCACCGAGCTCGGCCACGCCATCGGCCGGCGCCAGGGCCGGCAGGTGCTGATGATCGCCGAGCACCTGCGCAACGACCGGAACGTCACCTCGCGCACCGGCTTCGGTTTCGACGCGCAGTGGAACGACGATCTGAACCATGCGGTCTACGCCTGTCTGACCGGCGAATCGGACCGCCACTACGCCAACTTCGGCAGCTTCGGGGACGTGGTCCGTGCGCTCGTCCAGGGCTTCGTCCTCGACGGCACCCGCTTCGACCGCTACCGCCGGTTCCTCACCGGCACCGACGGCGCCAGCACGCAGGGCAGCGAACACGTCGTCCATGTCCAGAACCACGATCAGGTCGGCAACCGCGCGCACGGCGACCGGCTGATCGCGAGCCACGGGCGGGCCAAGGCGCTGCTGGCCGTCACCACGATGCTGGCGAGCCCGTTCGTCCCGATGCTCTTCATGGGCGAGGAATACGGTGAGACGGCGCCGTTCCTGTTCTTCGAGGACTTCGGCGACGCGGCGCTCGTCGAAGCGGTTCGCCGGGGTCGACATCGCGACCTCGAACTGCCCGACGGCGTCGAGCCGCCCGACCCGCACGCGCGGTCGACCTTCGTGGCCTCCAAGCTGCGCTGGCCCAGCGTCGACACGCCCGAGGCGTCATCGGTGCTCGACTACTACCGCCGGCTGATCGCGATGAAGCGTTCCGGGGCGCTCGGGCCTCGCGACCGCAGCGCGGTCAGGGTCGTGGGTGACGAGGCGACCCGAGTGATCCGGATCGAGACATCCCGAACGCTCACCGTGCTCAACTTCTCCGACGTTCCCCGCGACCCCGCTCCGGGCGCCGGCTGGACGCTGGCGCTGTCGTCGAGGCCGTTCGCCACGCCGGGGCTCGTCGCGCCGTACGGGGCGGCCGTCTACCAACGCCCCTGAGCACGGGACATCTTCGCCAGGCACACTGTTTGCCGAGTTGCAGCGTCGCGCGTTACCGTGATGCGCGCCTGCGAGTCGGAGGTTCACCGTTGAGATCGAATACTGGGCGATCGCGCCGAGACCGGCGTGACATGGCGCCTGCCACGACAGGCGCGAAAACTATCTTCGTGGGTGAGCGCCGTTGCACCCTCGGCGTATCGTGCATCCGCTCCGGCGTCTGGGCGCCGACGGTGTCGATAGACCCGTCGCGCCCGGGCGAGCAGCGCGAACTGCTCACCAGTACGCCCGAACAGTCGCGCACGACCGCCGCCGAAGCCATGCTCGAAGCACAGCGCATGGCCGAACGGTTCATCAGCCTCTCGACGCTTGAGCCGGCCCTGGGTCGCGCGATGTCGATGCCGGGTACCGGCTCGCAAGGCGGCAGCAGCGCGGCGTCGTGAGCCTCGCGCCGCGGCGCGCTGTAGGACGGCAACGCAGTCGGTCTCGGGCATTTGGAGGGCGGCTGCGCCCGGCGCCTGCGGCTACAGTGAACTCCCGCATTATCTGGATAACTTCTCATGACCGACCCCCGAAACATCGCTCACGACAAGAAGGTGCAGCAGGAGAAGAAGCACCACCACGAAGAGATCGCGCCCGGGGCTGAGAAGACTCCGCAACCAGGAAAGAAGCCGCCCATGGAGCACCACGCCTCCGAGGTCGCGAAAACTCCGGACGAGGCGGCGCCCGATAAAGCGTAGGCGCTGCCGGACGTCGCGTCGGCGTCTGCCGTCTCAACGCGGCGGGTTTCTTGAGCAACGGAGAGCCGACCGACCGAAGTCCTGGCGTGGATGTACTCGACGCCCGGCATCCAGTCAACGGCGGCCCTAAGGCGCCGCGTGTCAGGTCGAGGTGTCGAACTCGCTCGGCACGACGGGTCCCTCGTGATCAACGTCTTCCGGCACGGTCGAGTATTCCTTCAGCCGGTTGTAGAGCGTCTTCAGGCTCACGCCGAGCGCGGCGGCGGTGCGCTCCTTGTGCCGGCCGAAATGCTCGAGTGTGGCGAGCGTTACCTGACGCTCGATTTCAGCGAGCGACGAGCCGACTTCGATGCGCAGCATCGGCGATCGGCTGCTGCCCGCCGTCAGGGGTGGTTCGGTCTCGCCGGGCAGGCATTCATCGACGATCACGTCGTCGCGAGCCATCACATACGCCCGGTGCACGATGTTGCGCAACTCGCGCACGTTGCCGGGCCACCGGTACCCCAGCAGCCGCTCGAGCGCCGGGGGCGCGAAGTGCTTCACCTGCCCCTCGCGGCGCGAGATCTCGGCGAGGAAGTGATTGGCGATGAGCGGTACGTCCTCGATCCGGTCGCGCAGCGCGGGCATGTGGATCGGGAAGACGTTGAGTCGATACAGCAGGTCTTCGCGGAGCTTGCCCATCGCGACCGCCTTGAGCGGGTCGCGGTTGGTGGCCGCGACGAGGCGCACGTCGGTCTGCAGCACCTGCGCCGAACCGACGCGCATGAACGTGCCGGTCTCGAGCACGCGCAGGAGCTTGACCTGCAGCTCGAGCGGCATCTCGGTGATCTCGTCGAGAAAGAGGGTCCCGCTGCTTGCGCGCTCGAAGAATCCCTGGTGCTGGCGTTCGGCCCCGGTGAAGCTCCCCTTCTCGTGGCCGAAGATCTCGCTTTCCATCAGGTTCGGCGAGATCGCGCCGCAATTGACGGCGAGAAACGGTCGCCCGCGGCGCCTACTCAGGTCGTGCACGGTGCGGGCGACGAGTTCCTTGCCACTGCCGCTCTCCCCGGTCACGAAGACGGTGACCGCGGTGCCCGAGACGCGCAGGATCTGGTCATAGACCCGCCGCATCGGTGCGGCCCGGCCCCAGAGCAGGCCGAAGTGGCCGGCCGACTCGAGCGACTGCTGCAGATCTGCGGCATCTGCATGCAGCGTCGACGGCCGCCTGACGCGTGCCAGCACGCCGCGCAGCTGCTTCACATTGAGCGGCTTGATGAGGTAGTCGGCGGCGCCGAGGCGCAACGCCTGCACCGAAGTTTCGACACTCGCGTAGCCGGTCACGAGCACGACTTCCGCGTTCGGGAGCGCCTTGACGTCGTTGACGAGCTCCATGCCGTTGCCGTCGGGCAGGACCAGGTCGAGCAGCACGAGATCCGGCGCCTGCATCGCCATGCGCCGACGCGCCTCGCGCAGCGACGCCGCCACCGACACCGAAAAACCCTCGGCGGCAATCAGCGCCGCGACCATCTCCGCGGAATCTCCCTCGTCGTCGACCACCAATGCATGTCGCATACCCACCCTCCCTCGAAAACCATCCGGATCGCCTCCGGCCACTCTCGCGCTGGTCGGCGAATCGGCGTCAGCGCGGAAGTATGGCGCGCGAACCGCAAAGTCGCTCCGGACTGCGACCCGATCGGGGGTGGTCGAAGTCCTACGCCGGCGCAGCGCCGGTCAGTCGCCGCGCCGGCGTTCGTCCAGCAGTCGCAACACGGTCCTGAGCAATTCGTCGATCACGATCGGCTTCGGCAGATGGGCGTCGAAACCGGCGGCGAACGCCCGACGAGCGTCCTGGGAGCGGCCGAAGCCGGTCAGCGCGACGGCCGGGAGGCGGGCCGTCCGCGGGTCGCCGCGCAGGGTCGAAATCAGCTCGTAGCCGTCCATCGCCGGCATCGCGACGTCCGACAGGAGGATGTCGAACGACGCCCTCTCGACCGCCTCTAGCGCCTCCGCACCGCTGCCGAGCGCCGTCACCTGCGCGCCTTCGAGCCGCAGCAGGGCGGCGAACGACTCGAGCACGTCGGCACTGTCGTCGACGGCCAGGACGCGCAGTCCCGCGAGGGCCGGCGCCGGCACCACGCCGCCGACCGGGTCGTTCACGGCCCCTTCGAGCAGCGGCAGCCAGACGCTGAAATGGGCGCCCCGACCCTTGCCGGCCGAGGCCACCGCGACCTTGCCGCCCTGCGCCTCGGCGAGCTGCCGCACCAGCGCGAGCCCGATGCCCATGCCGCCCTGCGGTCGCGTCGTGCTGCGGTCGGCCTGGCGGAACATGTCGAAGACGTCGCCGAGGAACTCCGGGTCGATCCCCTGGCCGCTGTCGATGACATCGAGGCGTCCGAGCACTCCTTCAGCGCTGAGTACCACGCTGATCGTGCCGCCGGCCGGCGTGAACTTGAGGGCGTTGCTGAGCAGGTTCCAGACGATCTGCTCGACCCGCACCGGGTCGGCCAGCACCAGCATCGGCACCACTTCGTAGTCGCGCGTCAGGCTGAGCTGCTGCGTCTTCGCGTCGCCTTCGATCGCGTCCAGCACCTTGGTGACGATGGCGGTCCAGTCCATCGTGCCGATGGCCAGGCCGAGCTTGCCGGTACGCAGGCGCGAGAGGTCGAGCAGGTCGTCGATGATCTTCGACTGGCTCAGCACCGCGCGGCGGATCACGTCGGCCGCGCGCGCCACCGGCGGCGCCTGGCGCACCTCCGGCAGCCGCGACATCAGCTCCGCGTTGACGTGGATCAGGTTGAGCGGCTGCTTCAGCTCGTGCGACATCACCGCGAGGAACTCGTCCTTCAGCATGATGGCCCGCTGCAGTTCGGCGCGCGTTTCCTTCTCCTGGACCAGCAACGCCTGGAGCTGCGCTTCGGCCTTCTTCGATTCGGTCAGGTCACGCGCGATCTTCGCGTAGCCGACGTGCGCGCCGTGTTCGTAGAGCGGCGTCATGATGCCGCTGCAGTAGAACGAGCTGCCGTCCTTCGCGAGGTGCCAGCGTTCGTCGACGCCGCGGCCCTCGAGGAGCGCCCGCCCCATCTCCTTCTGCGCCATGCCGGCGGCGCGGTCCTCGGGGGTGTAGATGAGGTCGATCGGCTGGCCGACGATCTCGCTCTCCTCGAAACCGAAGATTCGCTTCGCGCCGATGTTCCAGCCGGTCACACGGCCCTCGATGTCGGTCGTGACGATGGCGAAGTCGCGGGTGCTCTCGGCCACCAGGTTCAGGTTCGCCTCGCCAGCGATCAGCCGCTCCTCGGCCCGGCGCGTCTCGGTGATGTCGACGAAGGTCAGTGCCGCGCCATCGATCCTGTTGTCGTGGGTGCGGTAGGGCCGGACGCGCACGACGTAGAGCCCGCCGTCCGCGCCCTGCACCTCGCGCTCGATCAGACTCAGCGACTGGAAGGCCTGCATCGAATCCGCCTCGAGGAGCGGATAGTCGAGGCGGTGAGTGATGTCGAGCAGCGAACGGCCGCCATCGGACTGGATGAGGTTGAACAGGCGCGAGGCGCTCGGCGTGAACCGCTTGATGCGCATGTCGCGATCGACGAAGATGATCGCGATGTCGGTCGAGGCGATCAGGTTTTCCAGGTCGTCGTTGACCCGGCTCGTCTCCTCGACCTTCGCCTTCAGCTCCTGGTTGACGGTGAAAAGTTCCTCGTTGACCGACTGCAGTTCCTCCTTGCTGGTCTCGAGCTTCTCGGTTGTCGACTGGAGTTCCTCGTTGATCGCCCGGACTTCCTCGTTCGACGCGCGCAGATCCTCGGTCGACTGGGCCGACTCGCCGAGCGTGCCACGCAGTTGTTCGCGGGTGCGGCGCAGCTCTTCCTCGAGCATCGCCTGCACCGGGTCATGGGTCGACTCGCCGGGGGCTTCCGGCCCGACCGTGGCATCGGTCTGGTCGAAGAGGACGAGCATCAACGGCAGGCCGGGCTCGTCGACCAAGTGCACCGTCATGCTGACCCAGCACGTCGTCGACGGCCCGGTCGTCGTGCCGTTCTGAACCCTGACGCGCCGCGCCTGCACGCTCTTCCTCTCGCGCCAGCCCTGGCTCAGCGCCGCCCGCAACTCGAGCCGCAATTCGATCCGGACGGCGTCCAGCAGGTTCTGCGACGGCGCGCCGGCGACGAAGCGCAGAAAGCCGCTCGCCCGTGCCGTCGAGTGCAGGATCTTGCCCTCCTCGTCGACCAGCACGCTCGCCGGCCCGACCGCTTCGCGGGCGCGCTCGTGCACGTCGGCGAGCCCGTTGCGGGCCTCCGGCTCGAGCAGCGTCGCGGCCAGCAGCCCGACATCCTGCGGCGGCGGCGCCGACGTCGCCCGCATGCCGCGGCGCATGCCGTTGGCCCGATAGATGCGGTGCTTCTCGTCGACCGGCAGGAAGAGGTCGCCGACCGGCTCGGCACTCTCGGAACTGCCGAGGAAGAGCAGGCCACCCGGCCTCAGCGCGAAGTGGAAGAGTTCGAGCACCTGGGTCTGCACCTCGCGATCGAGGTAGATCAGCAGATTGCGGCAGGACACGAGATCGAGCTGCGAGAACGGCGGGTCGCGCAGCACGTTGTGCACGGCGAAGACGACCCGCTCGCGCAGTTCCTTGCGGACCCGGACCTGCGCCCCTTCTTTCTGGAAGAACTGGCGCAGCCGAACCGGCGCGACGTCGGTGACGATGCTGTCCGGAAATAGGCCGGTGCGTGCGGCGCCGATCGCCTGCTCGTCGATGTCGGAGGCGAACACCCGCAGGTCGAGATCGAGGCGCAGGTGGGCGGTCTTCTCGGCGAGCAGCATCGCGATCGAATAGGCTTCCTCGCCGGTCGCGCAGCCGGCGACCCAGGCCCGCAGACGACCGCTGTTGCCGACCCGCCGCTGCAGCATCTTCGCGAGCTCGCCGTCGAGCGCGCCGAAGGCGTCGGGGTCGCGAAAGAAATTCGTGACGCTGATCAGCAAATCCTTCAGCAAGGATTGCGCCTCGGGCGGATGCGCTTCGAGCCGGTCGCGGTAGCTCGCCAGGTCCGGCACGCCGTTGACCTGGAGCCGGCGTTCGAGCCGGCGCAGCACGGTCGCGCGCTTGTAATGGCGGAAGTCGTGGCCGGTGCGGCGGTGCAGCAGCGTCATCACGTCGTCGAGGGCCCGTTGGGCACGCGCGGCATCGTGGCGATCCGTTTCGCCGGCTGCCGCAAGCGGCGAGGCCGGCGTCGGCAGGCCGATCCGCTGCATGTTGGTCCAGAGTTCGACCAGGCGCTCGCCCATGTCGCGCACCGGCAGGACGATATCGACCGCGCCGGTCGAGATCGCGCTCGACGGCATGCCGTCGTATTCGGCGTCGGCCGGGAGCTGGGCCAGCGTGACGCCGCCGTTTTCCTTGACCCGCTGCAAACCCACCGACCCGTCCGAGCCGGCGCCCGACAGCACGATGCAGATGGCGCGTTCGCGCTGGGCGTCGGCGAGCGCCCGGAAAAAGATGTCGATCGCGACCGAGCGTCCCTGCCGGCGTTCGAGCTCGTGCACGTGAAGGTGTCCATCGGCGATCGTCAGCTGCAGGCCGGGCGGGATCACGTAGAGGTGGTCCGGCAGGATCGCGACCGTGCCGTGCACCTGTTCGACCGGCATCGATGTCGCTTTGCCGAGGATGCTGTCGAGCTGAAGCGAGAGATGCACGACGATCACGAACGCCATGCCGGCGTCGGGCGGCATGTGCTCGAACAGCTCGACGAGCGCGGCGACGCAACCGGCGGAAGCGCCGATGCCGACCACCGGAAAATCGAGCGCCGGGGCCTCGACGTTCGGATTCGGGGGGTTCGTGGTGGGGTTCGGCGGGGCGTTGTCGTCGTTCACTGCAAGGTCCGGGTTCCTGGCCGGGCGACCGGACTTGGCGGCGGGTACGGCAAGTCGGCGTGCCCGGACGGGCATGCGCCTTGCCGACGCCGCGATCACCGACGCCAGGGCACTGCCGCCTGCCTTGCGTCATGATCGCGGCGCAGGCCGACCACCGGGGAAACGAGTGACAGCGCACGGGATACCGCTTTCGACGCAGGAACCGCGGCGCGCCCTGGCGAGCACCCGTCCGGTCGCCGCGAGCGGATCGTACCTCGGAGAAGGCTCTACACGCCGGATGCGGGGAGGGGCCCATGGGCGATGAGCCGTCGCCGCTCGACGCCGCGCCGGTCGGCGCCGCCGCCGATCTGCGCCAGACGTCGGCGCTCGCCGCCGCTCTCGGGTCGCTCGCCGCGTCGCCGGGCGCCCTGGACTTCGAGTCGGCCTTCCGGCACAGCCCGGCCGCGCTCGCCTTTGCACGCGATCCGCATTGCCGGGTGGTGATCCGCAACGCGGCGATGAACCGCTTCCTGCCGCCGGCGCTCGACTGGCACGCCTGGCGCCTGCCCGACGGCAGCGCGCCGCTGCTCTTCGCCGACGGCGCCTCGCTGCCGATCGAACGCCAGCCGCTGCGACTGGCCGCCTTCACCGGCGAGCCCACGCACGACCGTGAACTCGAACTGCGCCTGCCGAGCCGCGATCCGGTGTGGCTGCGCGTCAGCGCCGTGCCGATCTGCGATGCGTCGGGGGACCGGTGCGGCGCGATCGCGTCGGCGGTCGAGATCGACGCCGGCGGTGAATTGACCCCCGAGCGGACGACCGAGCGGGCGAAGGAGCGTTTCGCACACGCCGCGAGCCGCGCCCGCGACGAGCTCCTGGCGATGTGGGGACACGATCTGCGCAACCCGATGAATGCGATCGCGACCGCGGTCGACGTCCTTGACCGGGCGCCCCCCACCGGCCCGGAGTCGAAACGGGCCCGCGACATCATCGGCCGGCAGACGCGCCGACTCGCGGGTCTGCTCGACGAGCTGAGCGAGATCGGCCGGGCCCTCGCCGATTCGAGCGATCCGGTGCGGCAACCCTTCGAGCTCGGTGTGCTGCTGCGGCGCTGCGTCGCCCGCGCCGCGGTGCAGGCCGCGGCGAAGAACCAGACCCTCCGGGCCGACATCGATCCGGTCTGGGTCGACGCCGACGTCCAGCGCCTCGACCAGGCGTTCGAGCGGCTGCTCGACGATGCATTGCGCGGCAGTCCGGTCGGCTGCAGTCTCGACGTTGCTCTGCATCCGGCGGACGGGACCCACGCGGCGATCGAGATTCGCGGCATCGCTCCGGGCCGCCCGGTCGGCGCCGGTGCGGCGGCGGTCGGCCCGGGCGGCCCCGGCATCGAGACCGGGATCGGCATGACGCTGCTCGGGCGTCTCGCGGCGCAGCACGGCGGCCGGGCCGAGGTGACGCCCGAGGGCGACGCGAGCGTGGTGCGGGTCCACCTGCCGTCGATCGCGCCGCCGGCCGACGCCGCGCTGCCCGACCTGCCGGACGACGCTGGGCGCGACCGGTGACGCGCCCCTCCCTCGACCCCGCCTCGTCCCCCTTCGCCTCGTTCTGGATGGGCGGCTTCGAGGGCGCCGACCACATCAACGGCTTCGGCACGGTGCTCGACATGGCCGCCGTCAACGGCCACCTCGACCGGCTCGAGGACGACCACCGGCGCGCCGCCGAGCTCGGCCTGCGCAGCGTGCGCGAGACGATCGGCTGGCGCCTCGCCGAGGTCGGGCCGGGCCGTTTCGATCTCGGCCGCGCCTGCCGTGTCGCCGAGAGCGCGCGGCGTCAAGGCCTGCAGGTGATCTGGACGCTGATGCACTACGGCACGCCGGCGGACGTCCGGCTCACCGACGACGCCGCGATCGAGCGCTTCGCCGCGTTCGCGTCCGTCGTCGCGCGCACGCTCGGGCCGCTCGTCGACGAGGCCCCGGTCTACAACCTGGTCAACGAGATCAGCTTTCTGGCGTGGGCGGTGTCGCACACCGACATGATGTTCCCCTACCGCAACGACTCGGCCCCGGGCGCACCGGCCGGCGGCAGCGCGTCCTCGGGTTACGAGGTCAAGCAGCGGCTGGTGCGGATGGTGCTGGCGGGCATCGACGCGATGCACAGGGTCGACCCGCGGGCCCGCTTCCTGCACGTCGAGCCGCTGGTGCACGTGGTGCCGCCAT